>CAYPYZ010000048.1:0-11788 GCA_964414805.1 uncultured Paludibacter sp. | reverse complement strand
CATGGCAGCAATAGATGCTGAGTCGATATTCGGAAGAACGATCTTTTCAATGCCTGCTTCCATAGCCCTCTCCACTACAGCATCTCTATCGGCATCAAACTCCTCTAAATATATATGTGCGTGCGTATCTATCATGTTTTATTCCCATTCTATGGTTGCAGGGGGTTTGGCACTGATATCATAAACTACCCTGTTCACTCCCTCCACCTGTTGTATGATCTGATTAGAAACTTCAGCTAAAAACTCATAGGGAAGCTTTGCCCAATCGGCTGACATGGCATCAACTGATAGTACAGCGCGCAATGCCACCGCATTTTCATAAGTTCTTTGACCCTCTTTTCCCCCTACTGATTGAACAGGTAAAAGGATGGCACCGGCCTGCCATACCTTATTATATAAGTCCCATTTTTTTAAAGCTAGTATATATATATGGTCTGCTTCCTGCAAAATATGCACTTTTTCTGCCGTGATATCACCTAAAATTCTAACGGCTAAACCCGGTCCCGGAAATGGATGTCTATCAATTAAATGACTCATCATGCCTAATTCAATACCCACTTTGCGTACCTCATCTTTGAATAATGCCCGCAATGGTTCGCATAATTTTAATTGCATCTTTTCAGGAAGTCCACCCACATTGTGATGCGATTTAATGCCACCGCCTCCAACAGTAACTGATTCAATAATATCGGGATAAATAGTGCCTTGTGCCAACCATTTAACATCTTCAATTTTCCCTGCTTCTTGGTCGAAAATGTCGATGAAAGCAGCGCCTATGATTTTGCGCTTTTGCTCCGGATCTTGCACCCCTTGCAGCTTTTTATAAAAATAGGCTTTGGCATCTACGCCTATAACCTGCAAACCTAAATGTTCATAATCTTTCAGTACAGTTTCAAATTCCTGCTTTCGCAATAAACCATGATCCACAAAAATACAAGTCAGCTGTTTGCCAATGGCTTTGTGCAGAAGCACCGCTAAAACAGACGAATCTACACCTCCCGATAAACCTAATACTACTTTATCATTGCCTATGGTTTGTTTCAATTCGGCTATGGTTTGTTCAATAAATGATGCCGGTGTCCAGTCTTTCTTGCAATTGCAAAGGTCTAAGAAATCTGTTATAACTTGATCGCCTTCCGCTGTTTGTAATGCTTCAGCTGATAGTTTTAGTTTTTTGTCAGCAGGGTGGTTTGCCAAAATTTCGGCGCCATAACCAATGCCTAAAACAGGGAAATTTGCAGGATAGTTAGCTAAGTCAATTTGCAATGAACTGCTATCGATTAGTTTGGATAGATCTGATAAAATTATTCCCTTTATGCCATGCAGATTTTTAATGGGTTTATTAAAAGGAAAAATTTCACAAAACACTTGTTGGTTACGAACTTTTCTGGCTATTAATTGCGTATCTGTCGAACCAAAATCTATAATTACAATCTTTTCTTGCATAGGGCAATTGCTGTTATATTACTATTCATCCATTTGAATTGTATCTTCTTCCAATGTTTCTTTGGTGTTTTCTTCGGGTATAAGATCGTTTAAATCCTCTGATTCTGGAGCCTCTATTTGCACTTCATTGGGTTCTTCTTCTGTCGTATCCTCTATCAATTCGATGGTTGTATCTTCGTCTTCTGAAGCTTCTATCGCTGTGGCGTACATAGATTTACGCTTATCCATTTCTTCTTGCGTTTTAGCACGTAGTTCAGGGTGTTTTTCAACCATTTCACGTAAGTAATCTTCCGGATATCCCGGGCGCATCAGTCCTATGGGTAGTTTTTTCTCATTTTGTGCAAACTGTCCATCCACCACTTTTTTAATAGCTCCATCTAAGTATTTTACTAAAAGAAATTCATCTAATTTTTTCCATGCATTAAACACGTTAGTTGCTTGAGTTACACTGAAGTTAGTTAAAAATTCCCTTGCGTTTTCTTCAGGCATACCCAATATTGCTTTATCGATATTAGGTACCAATACTTGAAAATTATCCTCCCAATATTGTTGTACTTTCTTAATATCCGGCATGACTAAGCTATATTTTGGATAAGCAAAATTGGAAACCCTATTAAAAATCCAGAAAGCGGATGTGGGAGAATATTCTAAAAGGCTACCATTATTTTCATCAAAACATTCGGGTATATCGGTGATACCGCAATACATGGGTACATATACGGAGGATACGGCATCGTCGACGCCAAACCATAAAATACCGCCTGCATGGGGAGGTAACCAATTGCGCATTTGTGCCACGAATGAAAACCCGGTTTGCTGTGTTGCTATAGGTCTTTCATGATAATACTCAACGCTATCCACATAAAAACTAAGGGGTGTAAGTCGAAGTTTTGAATTATAGATTCCGGCTCCAAAACCTTGTGTGATATCCAATTCAGTGCCTTCGTATTGGTCGCGCATAAATCCTTGCATTTCGCGTATGCTGATTTTCTTGGAAGGCTTTACCCATAAGGGCATACGTTCGTAAGTCTCACCTTTTACATAACTGAGATACTTGTCCATTTCCGGGTTGACTTTTCGAAAGAAACTCCATACCCGAGCTTCACAAGCTCGTAAAGCACCATAGTCCAAAGGAGCATAAGTATCAGAAAAACTAAAGTCTTTGTTTTTGCCGTTAAAATAGCCCATTTCTCTTGCAAAGGCCACTACATCAACGGAGTACAAACAATTATTTCTGTCGTCAAAAGGGAAGGTAGTTATACGTGCTTGGTTGGCATGTGCTGTGACGGCATTATCGGGTATCCTCATAGCCACCCAAACAGCACCTTTATTCCTTGGACCTTTACCTATCATTTCCATGACCCAAACCTCATTGGGGTCGGCTATGGAAAAGCTTTCTCCTGAGCTGTAATATCCGTATTCTTCGACTAAGCCGGTCATGACATGTATAGCCTCCCTTGCAGAACGAGCGCGTTGAAGGGTGACATACATCAGACTTCCATAATCCATGATACCGGTAGAATCGACCAATTCTTCTCTTCCGCCAAAGGTGCTTTCGGCAATGGTTACTTGCTTTTCATTCATATTGCCAATAACGGCAAGCGTCTTTTCTACCTGCTTGATTTGTCCTAAATACTTTCCACTATCCCATTCGTATATATCCATCATGGCATCGGGGGGATAGGTCTGTGCCGGATAATGATATAATGAGCCATACAGCCAATAGGAATCGGCAGCATAGGTCACCATGGTTGAACCATCAGTAGTAGCCAATTTGCCGGCTAATAAGTTGGTGCATGAAAAAACCTGTAGAAAAGATATGGATAGACCTATCAAGGTGAAGAGCAATCGCATAGAAAAGTTTGAATATGGGTTTAAAAAATAGGAAGCAAAGGTAATACAAAATTTTATTTCCATAAAATACCAATCGCTTAGTTTTAACTATCTAAAACATCTTTGTAAAAGTTTATTTTTGTTGTTTTGCTTGATAATTTTTACGTTTTGCACTCTTTCATAAAGTGTTTTTGTTAATTTGCGTAGTTTTAGTTTTGGGACTTTCTAATATAAATAACTACATTTGTGGGTTAATTCTGATTTTTTGAATAAATGTTAAAAAACTTTTCATGCGCTGTCTGCTTATTGTTGATAACTCTAAGTGTATATGCCAGCTCTTCTTTTCAGGAAGTTGCTGCTGATACCCCTTTTCATGAGTTGGATAGCATGGCTGTCAGAGACCTTACAGAAGTAACAGTTACGGGTTTATTGGCCAATAAACTCAATTTTCCATATTTAGAAACGAGTGGTGATGAGGCTTTAGATAATGGTAATATCACAGCCGGTGATTTGTTGGATGACTTGCCGGGTGTTGCTGTTCATAGGGATAGTCCTTGGGCTACTACCGTAACTATCCGTGGTTTTGATGAATCTAAATTGCTCTTTTTATCGGATGGTGATAGGATGCTGACAGCTACAGATGTGGCTGGTACGCTTTCTACTGTCGACTTAGGAAGTATAGAAAAAGTGGAAGTCATTAAAGGTGCCGGTTCAGTGATATATGGTAGTGGCGCTATGGGCGGTGCAGTAAATTTTGTTCTTAAACGTCCTGATTATACGGAGCATTTTAATAGTCATGGTCGCGCTACTACAGCTTTTCATACCGTGAATAATCTATGGGAAAACAGCCTGAATGTTGACTTCTCTGATGAAAACTGGTATCTTGTTGTGGATGGTTCTTATAGACAAGCCGCAAATACTATGACCCCACAGGGAGTTCAAGAAAATAGTCAATTTAATGATGCTTCTTGGGGTGTGCGTGGCGGTATGCGCAATGGAGATAAGCAAGAGTTATTAGTTGGTTACAATCATTTTGAAGCTTGGAATGTAGGTCTGCCGGGTGGTTCAGCCTTCCCTCCCAATGCCTTAGTAAGGTATTTGAGTTTTAAACGTAATCAGTTGAATGGCGAATATAGATTTTATGATCTAAACGATTATATACAAACCTTGAGTATTAAAGCTTATACACAGAATATTAATAGGGAAGTTGAAAATATCGCCAATGAAAAGATGGCGATTTATCCGGGTAGTTTGAACACGACTTCGGGCGTTAAAGCTGTTGCGGATTTGTATTTCAATGACTATGAAACCATGATGGTTGGTGTGGATGGCTGGGTTAGAGATCAGGCAACGCGAAGATTGAAATTTAATGCTGTAGGTGCTGATACCATTATTACACAAGAACAACCAACGCCTAAAGCAGCTGTTTTGGATGTAGGTGTATTTGCGCAACATCAGTGGATTATTGATCCGAAGTATTGGACTTTAAGTACAGGAGTGCGCTTGGATTTTATACGTACCACCAATGATACGGCTTTTAATGCCATTGCTCAATATAAATATGATGAGTATGGGCAAAAGGTAAATTTACCTTTTACACCCCAAGTACGGTTTCTAATGGGTGAGAAAAATGAATTTGCTTATGCTGCGCATATAGACTTGAGCTATAAACCTTTAGAAGGTCATAAATTTGTTCTGTCTTTAGCAAATGCCTACCGAGTAGCCTCCTTAGAAGAAAGGTTTAAGTATATTGACCAAAGTGGCGATCCCTTGATAGGTAACCCTGATTTAAAACCTGAAAAAGGATTGTTTTCAAACCTGAGTTATAGTCTCATTAAGCATAAATTAACCTTGCAAGCTGATATTTTCTCTAACTATATTTTTGATTTGATAGCAGAGAGAAAGGATGATAATTATAGGGATATAAATAATCAAATTATCAAAGCTTGGGTTAATACCAATATAGATAGGGCATTGCTTGCCGGAGGTGAATTAGATATACATTGGCTGTTAATTCCATCTTTACATATGGAAGCTAATTTTGCTTATGTCTATGGTTTAGATATAAATACCAAACAAGAATTGCCATTGCTGCCCCCTTTGCATGGTGAAATAGGTTTACATTATGATTGGACTAATAAATTCACCAGTTTTATCGAGACTGTTTTTGATTATCAATTATCCAAGACTTTTGACGACACACAATATGCTCGCAGTTTTATAGTTTTTAATGCTGGTTTTCATACCCGCTCTATCAAATTCAATGATATTTTGCAGTTACAATTCCTTGGTGGTATTCAAAATATACTGAATACTGCCTATAAAGAATATATGGCAGCAGCCAGGGGTATCAATCAATTAGAGCCTGGAAGAAGTTTATTCCTGCGTGCAAAATTAGAGTGGTAAAAAAATTAAATTTAGCAATATCAATTATACCAATCATACAATTAATAAATAATAAAACAGATGAAACGATTTAGTTTTTCACTTATTTTTCCCTTTTTACTGTTGGCAATAGTTAGCAATTTATTTGCACAACAAATGCCGCCTGTACCCATAGATCCTAAGGTTCGTTATGGACAATTAGAGAATGGCATGACTTATTATATTCGTCATAATGAGAAGCCTAAAGAAAGAGCAGAGTTTTATATTGCACAAAATGTAGGAGCTATTTTGGAAAATGATGACCAGAATGGCTTGGCTCATTTCTTAGAACATATGGCTTTTAATGGCACTAAAAATTTCCCCGAAAAGTTGATTATTGAATATTTTGAATCTATAGGGGTGAAATTTGGTGCTAATATTAATGCCTATACCTCTTTGGATGAGACGGTATATAATCTTTCCAATGTTCCCACCATACGTGAATCCGTGGTTGATAGTGCACTATTAGTTTTGCATGATTGGTCAAGTTTTATCTCATTATTGGGTGAGGAAATTGACGCAGAACGTGGTGTTATTAGAGAAGAATGGCGTACGGGTGCCGGTCCTGAAAGACGTATGTGGAAAGCTTCTAACTACCTTAAATATCCCAATTCTCAATATGCAAAGCGCGATGTGATAGGCGACACAGCCGTTATCAATAATTTTGATCATGCAGCCATACGTGCATTTTATCAAAAATGGTATCGTCCGGATCTACAAGCTATCGCCATAGTTGGTGATATTGATGTGGATCTTATTGAAGCCAAAATCAAGGATATGTTTTCGGATATTCCTGCCAAACCCAATGCTGGAGAGCGTCCTATTTATCCTATTCACGACAATGAAGAGCCTATTATTTCTATTGTGAAAGATAAGGAAGCGCGTTTTACCCGTATAGAATTGGAATATAAACATGATGTTTTGCCTTTAGAAATCAAGCAATCCATGGCAGGTTACATGATGGATGTTGTGAATAATATTATAGCTACCGTAATGGGTTATCGTTTTGATGAGATTACCCAACAAGCCGACGCGTCTTTCGTTGCCGGATATGCCGGTTATGGTAATTTGGTGAAATCCAAAGATGCTTTTCAGTTGATAGCCATTCCCAATGAAGGTCAGGAAGCTGATGCTTTGCAAGCCTTATTGGTGGAAGCTGAGAAACTCAAACGTTTTGGTTTGACCAATGCTGAAATAGAAAGAGCTAAAACGGATATACTCAAAGGTCTTGAAAACGCTTATAATGATAGAGATAATACTTCCAATCGTAGTTTAGTAAGAGAATATGTACGTCATTATTTGGATGGTGAAGTGATTCCCGGCATTGAATGGGAGTATCAAACTGCTCAAATGTTATTGCCACATCTTCCTGCTGAAGCTATTAATCAAGCTGTGAATCAGTATATCACGGAAGAAAATATGATTATTTCATTTATGGCTCCAGATAAAGCTACGGTGGTAATTCCTTCCGAGGATACGATTTTAGCAAGCTTAGCTTCCGTAAAAGCTATGGAACTCGAAGCAAAAGAAGAGGAAGATTTGAATCAACCATTGATTAAGAAATCGCCTAAAGCCGGTAAAATCAAAAGCCAATCAAGCAATAGTTTATTAGGCACAACCGAATGGACATTGAAAAATGGCGTGAAAGTAATATTTAAAACGACAGATTTCAAGAATGATGAAATTCTGTTGAATGCCTTTAGTGAAGGTGGTTTGTCTATGGTAAAAAATACCGATGACATGGTTTCCGCAAGTTTAGCTGCCACTGTTATTGCTAATAATGGCGTAGGGAATTTTTCCGCTGTGGAATTGAGTAAAATTCTAACAGGGAAAATTGCTTCTGTAACACCTAATATAGGGTCTTACGAAGAAGGTTTTTCCGGCAAATCGTCTGTTTCTGATTTTGAAACTATGTTGCAGTTGGTGTATCTCTATTTCACTGCACCAAGAAAAGATGATAATGCTTATACCGCTTTGGTGAATATGTTGAAGACCAGTTTAGCCAATAAAGAGAGTGATCCACGTCAGGCTTTTAGCGATTCAATTTCTTTGATGTTGTCCAACCATCATCCAAGGACAGTTACATTGACTTTAACATCACTTGAGCAATTAAATCAAGATAAAGCTTTGAAGATTTTCAAAGAAAGATTTGCTTTGCCTGCTGATTTTACCTTTGTCTTTACAGGCAATATCGACCCTGAAGATGCAGCGGTTATAAAGGCTGTGTTGACGTATTTGGGAGGATTGAAGTCCAAGAAAAAACAAGAAAACTATGTAGATAACAATATTCGCAAGCCTAAGGGTATGGTTGATAATATATTCGCGCGTCCTATGGAGATTAAGAAGGCATCCAACTTTATTTTGTATTCGGGTGATATGCCTTTTAATATGGATAATGCGGTGACTATGACTGCTATTGGCAGCGTGTTGAATATGCGTTATTTAGAAAGCATACGCGAAAAAGAGGGTGGTTCCTATGGTGTTGGCGTGCGTGGTTCGTTGAGTAATACGCCTGTGGATGAAGCGGTGGTGATGATGCAATTTGATACAGATCCTGAGAAGCAAGAGCGTTTGATGGCTATTATCCATCAAGAAGTAGATCAGATTATTGCGGAAGGGCCGCGGGCTGATGATTTGCAAAAAGTGAAAGAGAATATGTTGAAAAAGCATGCCGAAGACTTGAGAGAAAATCCATGGTGGTCGCGGATAATTGAAAATTATTATGCAGATAATTTGGATTATGTAGAAGATTATGTGAGGGCTGTCAAGGCTTTGGATGCTGCTACTTTGCAATCAACATTAAAGTCCTTGGTAGGTCAGGAAAATGTATTAGAAGTTGTCATGATGCCAGAAAATTAGTATCTTTCTAAGATTAAAAATAAAAAATAAAACTTCAAAAATTTGGTTGGTACCTAATTGATTTTGTTATTTTGCAGCCAAATTTTGAAAGTATAAAAACTTAAACAACTTATTTATGTCAAAAAACCTTGTTATTGTAGAGTCACCTGCAAAGGCTAAAACTATTGAAAAATTTCTCGGAAAAAATTTTAAAGTCATGTCAAGTTACGGGCATATCCGTGACTTGGCTGACAAAGGTATTGGGATAGATTTTGAAAATCAATATCAACCTATTTATATAGTATCACCTGAAAAGAAAAAGGTAGTTTCCGAATTAAAAAAAGCGGTTAAAACTGTAGATACAGTTTGGTTGGCATCGGATGAAGACCGTGAGGGGGAGGCTATTGCTTGGCATTTATTTGAGGAATTAAAACTTAAAAATAATAGTACCAAACGTATAGTTTTTCATGAAATTACTAAAAATGCTATCTTGCATGCCATTGAAAATCCGCGTGAGATTGATGTTAATTTAGTTGATGCACAACAGGCTCGCCGTGTATTAGACCGTATTGTTGGGTTTGAATTATCGCCTGTATTATGGCGAAAAATTAAGCCTGCTTTATCTGCCGGAAGGGTGCAATCTGTGGCGGTTAGGTTAATAGTTGAGCGTGAAAGGGAAATTAATCAGTTTGAAGCTGAGTCCTCTTTTAGGGTACAAGCTATCTTTCAAACTACTGATGTGGACGGTAAACCTTGTTTGTTGAAAGCTGAATTGCAACATAGATTTGCCACTAAAGAGGAGGCCTTAGCCTATTTAGAAAGTAGTAAAGATGCAAGTTATAATATCATCGATATTGTAACCAAACCGGCCAAGAAATCGCCGGCACCACCATTCACGACTTCCACTTTACAGCAGGAAGCATCTCGTAAATTAGGTTTTTCTGTTTCTCAAACTATGCGTGTTGCGCAAGCTTTGTATGAAGCAGGAAAAATCACCTATATGCGTACCGACTCCGTGAATCTTTCATCTTTAGCCATCAATACTTCTAAAGCTGAAATCATTGCCATGGCTGGTGAGGAGTATGTAAAAATTCGTAAGTTTACGCAGAAAGCCAAAGGGGCACAGGAGGCACATGAGGCTATTCGTCCCACTTTTATGAATACGCATGCTATCGAGGGAACGGCACAAGAAAAAAGGCTTTATGAATTGATTTGGAAGCGTACCATTGCTTCCCAAATGGCTGATGCAGCCTTGGAAAGGACTACTATTCATATAGATAGTTCAGTGAATGCCTATCAGTTTCATGCAGTTGGTGAAGTGATCAAATTTGATGGATTCTTGAAAGTGTATTTAGAATCTACGGAAGATGAGGAGGAGGAAACTGCGGATATTTTACCGAAAGTAAAAATAGGTAGTGCACTTGCTTTGGATGAATTGGTTGCTCAAGAGCGTTTTACACAAAGACCGCCTCGGTATAGTGAGGCATCTTTGGTAAGGAAATTAGAGGATTTGGGTATAGGCCGTCCTTCTACTTATGCACCAACTATTACCACTATTCAAAGTAGAGATTATGTGGAAAAGGGGAATCGTGCGGGCGAAAAGAGGAACTATGCGTACTTACAATTGAAAAATGGGAATATTTCAGATAAGCAAAAACAAGAAAATACTGGTGCTGAAAAGGCAAGATTATTCCCTACGGATATAGGTATGGTGGTTAATGATTTCTTGGTGGAGCATTTCCCAAACATTTTGAATTATAATTTTACAGCCCAGATTGAAAAGGAATTTGATAATATCGCTGCTGGCGAGATTGATTGGGTAAAATCTATTGATAAATTTTATAAAGAATTTCATCCTACTGTAGAAGATGTTTTAGAGCATTCTGAACGTCAATCAGGGGAGAGAATTTTGGGTACTGATCCGAAGTCTGGTCGACAAATATCGGTTAAGATAGGGCGCTTTGGTCCTATTGCACAAATAGGCACAGCTGAAGAGGAGGAAAAACCTCAGTTTGCATCCTTGCGTGGAGAGCATTCTATTGAGACTATCACATTGGAAGAAGCTTTGGAATTGTTTAAGCTACCGCGACAAGTCGGTGTATATGAGGAGGAAGAAATGATAGTCGCTGTGGGAAGATTTGGTCCGTATATCCGCCATAAAGGAAGTTTTTATTCTTTGGGAAAAGAGGATGATCCTATGACTATCACTACTGAAAGAGCCATAGAATTGATTGAAATCAAGCGGGAAGCCGATAGAAATAAGGTGATAGCTGTCTTGGGCGATAAACAAGAATTCCAAGTTTTAAATGGTAGATATGGTCCTTATATAGCTTTCGAGAAAAAGAATTATAAAATTCCAAAATCAGTAGATCCAAAGTCCTTGACGGCGGAGCAATGCAAAGAATTGGTTGAAAAACAAGCTAAAACCAAGGCTGCTCCTAAACGTAAAAAAGCTTGATGAAGGTGTTTTTTATTTATAAATAAAATCATGATGCTAAGTATGAAAAAACTATTATTGACTTTTGCCGTTTTGCTTAATATGGTAGTATTGCAAGCACAATCAAACCAGTTATCCATTGGAAATACTACTGCGATGGTGTATGCTTTGCCTAAAACTGAGCTTTATTTCCAAATAACTATAGAAACCACTGTTGAGAAACCGGGTGTTTTTTACCTGTATTCTCAAAGGTATTTAGCGACTGATCAGGTTGTTATGGAAGAAAAACAAGCTGCAAATATTGTTGACATACAAGTAATCACGCAAGCTGCACCCGATTGGAATCGTAGATTTGTTATGGAAGTTCCTGCTAAAACTCAGGCTAATTACGGGGTGGTGGTGAATAGGCAAGGTTTGCTGTGTGGGCTTAATGTACCTGTTAAACATCTATCAGATCCTGCCATAGAGACAGCCACTAAAACGACTGCTATAGCTACAAGTTCCGAATTATTACCCTTAACTCAGGAGTATATGATGGCGGGGTCTACAGCTAAATTGGCTGAGGGAGCAGCTAAACAAATATATACTATTCGCGAAAGTAGGTTGAATTTATTAACCGGCGAGGTAGATCATATGCCTGATGGCAAGGCTTTAGAAATGATGCTAAAGGAATTGGATGCCAAGGAAAAACTCTTGACCGAATTATTCACTGGATCTGTTAGTAAGGAAAGAAAAACTTATACTGTTAAATATACCCCTGAGCGCTCTGTTGAGAATGAAGTGCTTTTCCGACTTTCGTCTAAAAGAGGT
>CAYPYZ010000047.1:0-11813 GCA_964414805.1 uncultured Paludibacter sp. | reverse complement strand
CTTTGCGAATTAAATCTGCTGCAAAGGTGTAGGCATCGAAAACTTGACCGTTGAAGAAGATACCTTGAGCAGGAAGGTCTTTTCTATGATCTAAACCTTTAAAAATCTTTTCAAAATTATCTTCATTTATGAACTGTTTACGTTCAATATCATCTAAACGGGAAGTAATCAGATGATTGCTGAGAATTAATTTTCTCATCTCAATAAAAGCATTCATGATTATTATACTCACTTTTACTGCGACATCACTTCGTAAGACTGAAGATAACATGGCTACTCCTTGTTCTGTGAAAACATAAGGCAAATGCCCTCCTAAATGTTGTTTTGAAGGTATCGCATTTTGCGAGACCATAAAATCAACCTCCTTTTCTGTAAGCTGGAACATAAAATTTTCGGGAAATCTTTCTTGATTTCGTTTAACCTGTTCTCGCAATCTTATAGACTTCACTTGATACATTTCTGCCAAGTCTCTATCAATCATGACCTGCTTACCTCGAAGAGTAAAAATCCGATTCTCAATTTGTTGTTGTGAAAGAATTATCTCATTTTTCATAGCAATAAAAATATTATTAGATTTAAAATTAACGATATGGGTTATTGTAAACAAACAGGTACAAATTTATGAAAAAATTGGGAAATGATTCATAGCCCGTTCTTCGACCTCGTCGGGTAAGCCATAAAATAAGTGAGAGTGGCGTTAAGAATCGTCCTTGTTTGAGTTGCGTAGCAACGAGTTTGGACGATTTAGCCAATCGAACGCCAATTTTATGAGCGCAGCCGACGCAGTCTTGACTTTTTTTTGCTTCGTTTTTTTGTGTCAAGACAAAAAAATGAAGAATTAAAAGGAAGCAAACGTATAAAAGCATGAAAATCATATTCCGTTTTAATCAAAATCCTTAAATAAATTGTTATCAAATCGCATTTAGTCTTAGTAATTACAATTTTGCAAACTTATTTATAAATAATTACGTTGATATAGTTAGTATAAAGAAATTACGCTTTTATTGTAAAAAGAATTTTATGGCAAAGAATTTTATAGACAAAGAGTTTTCAGCCTTTAGCTATAAAGGCAATGAACAATACACCAAAGGTCAATTGAACGAGCATAATGTAGCTGAACACCCCATGACGCAATTTAAGTCTTGGTTTGATGAAGTGCTTGAACATTCGGCACTTACTGACCCTAATGCTTTGTCTTTATCGACCGTAGAAGCCGATGGTTGTCCACGTTCGCGCATAGTTTTACTCAAAGAATTTTCTATGGAAGGTTTTGTGTTTTACACCAATTACGAAAGTAAGAAAGGAAAAGCTATAGACAAAAATCCTAAAGCAAGTTTACATTTTTTTTGGCCGGACGTAGAGCGACAAGTCATTATTAAGGCAATATTACAGAAAGTACCGGAAGCACAATCCGACCAATATTTTGCAGAAAGACCCCGTGGCAGTCAGATAGGTGCTCATGTTTCTCCACAAAGTTCCATTATTCCCAACCGTGACTTTTTGGAAAAACTTTACTTAAAAACTGAATATCAATTTACTAATCAATCTATTCCGCGACCTAACAATTGGGGCGGTTATTTGGCTAAACCCTATGAAATAGAATTTTGGCAGGGGCGACTCAATAGGTTGCATGACAGAATTATATACAAACTTAAAGATGAAGGTGTTTGGGAGATAGGAAGATTAGCACCATAATTTTGAAACCCCTTTAAAAGTATTCTATCAAAAAATTGCATTTGATAGTTGAATCTGCGTTTTAAAAGATAATACTCATAGTTTTTGTTAATTCAAAAAAAAGTTTTACTTTTGCAGTCCGATTTTTCTGCTCAATCTCTGACAGCTAAGTGAGAACTGTGAATATTGTGTAGATAATCTAATTTCAAAAACAAAGAACAATGGATTTAATGAAAGTTGCCGAACAGGCATTTTTGGTAGAAACTAATTTTCCTGAGTTTAAGGCAGGTGATACCGTAACTGTTGCATATCGCATTCGCGAAGGTAATAAAGAACGTATTCAAGAATATAGAGGTGATGTTATCAAAATTTCAGGACATACAGGAAACAAGCGCTTCACAGTACGTAAGATGTCAGGAAATATTGGTGTAGAACGTATTTTCCCCATGGACTCTCCTTTTATTCAAGGAATTACTGTTCATAAACATGGTAAAGTGCGCCGTGCGAAATTATATTACCTACGTAAACTTACAGGTAAGAAAGCAAGAATTAAAGAAAGACGTTTCTAAAAACATAGATTCATCCATAAAAAAAGAGAAACCCCAAACAGGTTTCTCTTTTTTTATGCTCGTAGGAACTACCCTACTGATTACCATGAAAATTTTCTTATTTGATGAACTTCACAGATTGGCCATTAATCCTCAAAATATAAATACCGTTTTGCAAATCACGCGTATAAACACCTGAAGTTGTGGTTCTATCTAATAGCTGTCCATTGATATTGTACAGTTCAACCAAAGAAGTTTCGTCCAATGCGACCTCTATACCATAAGGAGTTTGCATAATGCTGATATCCTTATTGGTATTCGGATTAGTAACTTGTGTAAAAATAAATGGTAACTCTGCTTCATGTGCTCCTGCATAAGTCTGCTCGGCGCGCACAGTACCAAATAAATCGGTCAGCACATCATCCAAACGAGGAACTGACAAATTACCATCTTTAACGGAAGCACCTGCAATACTCAAATCACCTATTGCAGCATTAGCAAATTCAACCTTAACAAACTTTGAATCTACATCTTTGCCGGAATTAGCTGATTGATAAGACGCTAAGTCAGCATAAGTTGCATTGATACGTGCTTTTTCATTTTCTTCATCAAAATAGAAAATATTATTCTCTGAATCGCCTCCAACACCTCCCCTGATAAAGTGATTGTAAACTTCTGTTTCATCACTAACAAAAATATTATTCTTAATTTCAGGAGTACCTGCAGCAATGCTGATAGCAACAAATTGAGACTGGGCATCCGTTGGATTTTCAATTATATTAGGTTTTTTAGTAAGTGAAGGTAAATAGAATGTGTTATGCCTTATATGACAGGGAGATCCGGTGCGGATATATTGCAATCTGATTTCTCCACCATCGCCATAACCTTTATTTAAGCCTGCAAAATAGTTATTATCAATATGCCATTCACCACCACCACTTGCCACTATGCCTTTCATACCGTAATCGCCAGCAGTAGAGTTATATGAATTTAGTTCAGTGAATTTATTACCATTGATAATAACATCACCGGTTATACCGGCATTTCCATAAATACCAGAACTTAGCATTCCTGCACTGGTTTGCTTTACAGAAATTTCGTTACCTGTAATTTCTATTCCATTCACATAGTTTAAAAAGATACCCCTCGTGCGTGCTATGATAACATTATCCTTAATCTTCACACCAGTGGCAGAAGCGCTCGGTAAAACATCTGCATATAATCCAATGCCTTGAAAAGCAGTATTTTTATCTGCCGTAATATGATTATTCTCTATCGTAATATCAGAAGGCATTTTCTCAGTTCCGGATGCTTTGCGAACTCTTAAATAGATGGCATAAATACCTGTACCAGCTGTAGTTCCTCTATGTTCGATAATGGTGTTCTTAATGGTGATATTTGAACAATCATCCATCAACACAAAAGGAGGATTACCTAAATGATGAGTGTCTGCCGTCATTATTTTCAATCTACGAGTACTGCCTCCATCGGCATAACCATCTACTACAATGTTTTTGGTAGGTGTGATGTCTGCCCATGCCAGACTACTCTTAATACCTAAGATGATGGATCCGGAAGGTCCGGCATTGTCATCCACAGCATGATCGAAAGTAATGGTATAATCATTATCATCGGCCGGGCGGATGGTAATGGTGTGCTCAGAACTGTTGTATAAACCAACGTTTTCAGTCTGGGTTATATTACCATTAATCAATAAATTGACATCCCCATCAATACCGTCTTGATTAATAGCATCAAAAGCTTCGGAAAGGTTGGCAAAATAATCGCCACCACCTCCGGGTTCATTGGGAATATAATAATCGCCTGCAGCAAGTGCATCTGCCCAAACAGTGAAAGTTCCCAAAACAACAAAAGTTAAAAGTAAAATAATTTTTTCCTACAATGAGCTTTAAAAGATTAATAATTAAGAAAATGTATTTGTAAACTTAAATTTGAAAGAACAACTGATATCTTATGTAACACACAATCAGCTGAAACAGTTTTATTTTAATTTTTAATTATTTTTTGTAATCGGATTTTATGTCTTGTTTGTAATTTACATAAATAAACACCTTTGGATAAAAATCCCAAATTAATGGATGAGTTTTCTGATAGCGTATGGCTATAAACTTTCTTACCGGATAAATCATAAATTTTCAAGAGTCCGTCCTCATTTTCTAAACCGAAATCTACATAAACCACATCCTTGAATGGATTCGGATAAATCTTATAATCGTCTCTGGCACTTGACACTTCAGGTAAAGTTGCTTGTAAATCAAAGTATTGCAGTATGTAATGCATCATGTTTTTACGAGCTTCTTTAGGATAGAATGTTTCAAAAGGAACTCCCAAATAAATAAGCTTTGCTGGTTTTTCTCCACCTTGGAAAGTTCCGCTATAGTTAATACCTGCACAACTATTGGCCAAATTGGCATATTGTAAGCAGGCACTTGCACCGCCTACCGGCGTTAAATCATCGGGGTAAACCACATTATAAATCCCTTGGTCACCATTATCAAAACCAATAGTTCCCAATCCTGTAAAAATACTTGAAGTGGTTGGTTGTACCGTATAATGCACCCCGTTTTGTCCATTTGGAGAGTCGTTTTTATATGCTGCTTTTAAGTAATTATTGAAAAAACTCTTATCACTTGAAGAACCTTTTTCATCGAGATCCCAAGCGATTTCAGAACCACTAACGAATAAGTTACCACCTTGTTTGAGGTAATTGGCAACTATGCTTTGCTCTTGATTACTAAAAGTCTCATCCACTGTACTTTCTTCACCAAGTATATAATCCACAAGGGCATAGTCATTTAAATCTACCAATTGATTTAGTACGGCATCATTTGTACAAGAAACGAAAGCATAGCCATTATCAACCACCGCTTCACCATGCTGCCGCACATAATCATAGCTGTTTGCAGCTGTAGCCCTATCAAACCCATTGACGATTAAAACAGCGGCTTTGTCAGCCGATGGCACTGCTGCCAACACCTCCGAATATGGGGAAGTCTTAGTGGCTGTCTTCGCCGCAATCTTCATATATACAATGTCATCTGTAGCAAAACCTGATAGCAAAACCGCATCCTTAGGATATACTTCAGCTTGCGAAAAACTGAGTCCATCAGCACTGGTCTGCACTAAATAATGGGTTACATCTGCTGCCGGTGCTACATGGATTTTCAACTGCCCTTCACCATCGTTGAGGATAGCAAAACTTAATGGTTTAGGGACAGCCGGACTCCCATCCGGGTAGTTCGGAACAGCAATCACACCTTCATCACTTAACAAGGCATGAAGTGTTGAGGAAGTCAGCACATCCTGAACAGTAGTCTGATTACCATTCAAAAGCATATTGTTTTGTACCAAACGAATACCATGACTGTAGTCGGCATACAATTCCTCATGGCCCGCATACACAGGCTGAATATTGGTGCCATTGGTATAATGCCACCCATAAATGACCACCCTGCCGGGAGGCGGATTGCCATAAATACGATTGGAGATAATCACATCTTTTTTATGCCCTCCTACCAAATTTCCAAGCGGATAAGTAGCAAGCAATGCTTGTCGCTGCGACCATACAGTAGCATTATGTTGTGCCATAATAGGAATACTCACCATATCCCCGGAAGGCGGAATAGTAGAAGGCGATAAATGCACGGTAGCAGCAGCCCAAATTTTATCCACCATCTTTTTAGTTGGCATAGTGGTATGCGTAGCATTGGCAATACGCTGTGCCAATATGGGCGTCATCGGACAAAGGAAATAATTATCGTCAGAGCCTATGGCTAAGTAATCGGGCGTTACATAATAGGTAAAAGTATATGCAATGCCATTGATGGTTTCAGTATTGGTGACCGGCACTAAAGCCCGCATAAACTCAGGCACATTACCTAACATTAGCTGGTTGTAAATCTCATTTTCTCTATTGGTGAGGCTCATGGATGTGACTAAACTTACAAACTGATCGCCATTTAAAGCAGAAGCCGATCTGGTTGGAAGTTCCAAAACTTGCGCATTGAGCGTGAAATAAGCAAGAAAAGACAATAAGATAATGGCTGATTTTGTCTTCATGATATATGCTTGGTTTTTAGGCGTTGCATGCTTATAGCACACAAATGTATGTGAATGAATTGACATTTCAAAGTTATTTTGAAATAAAATGATACTGAATTACTCTTTCAGTATGAGGATACCTGTTACGCTATAGTGATTATTAATTTTTCTTGAAGTATAAATATGTGATTGCCATAGAATAACAAAATTATTATCTTTGCATGTTTTACTTTTCAACTTTCAACTACACAATATGAATATCCTTGAAGATACCGGTAGGTATATGTTATTGATGCGAAAGGTTTTAGTTTTTCCGGATAAATGGCGGATGTTTTTCAAACAACTCCCCAAAGAATTGGAAAAATTGGGTTTACAATCTCTACCTATAGTCGTCATTATATCTGTATTTATTGGGGCTATCATGACTATCCAAACTAAGTTGAATACAGAAAATCCTTTGCTACCAACCTATAGCACAGGCTTAGTAACACGCGATACTTTATTATTAGAATTTTCTTCCACTATCTTATGTTTGATTTTAGCCGGTAAAATTGGTTCTAATATCGCTTCGGAAATTGGCACCATGCGCATCACCGAACAAATTGATGCCTTGGAAATTATGGGGGTTAATTCAGCCAATTACTTGATTCTTCCTAAAATAGTTGCTTTCGTAATTATGATTCCTTTTTTAGTGATTATCAGTATGGCAGTTGGACTGATAGGCGGTTATTTGGTGGGTGTTTTTAGTGATGTAATTACGGTTGCAGATTATCTCTTGGGCATCCAATATGCCTTTATTCCCTACTATGCTTTTTATTCCTTAGTTAAATCTGTAGTCTTTGCTTTTATTATCTCCTCAGTTGCAGCCTATTATGGCTATTACGCCTATGGTGGTGCTTTGGATGTGGGTAAAGCAAGCACCAATGCAGTGGTTAATAGCAGTATTCTGATACTATTTTTCAACCTCTTGATTACGAATTTAATGCTGAACTAAGCCTTTGGATTGTTTAGAAATACCTGGTCTCTTTGCCTACTATGGCATTGAGTAAATTATTGGCCAACCGGCTGGCACCTATCCTGAAAAGCTTATTGTTAAGCCATGCTGTTCCTAAAACTTGTTTGACTATAGTATAATAGGTAGCAGCATCTTCCGCAGTGTTGATACCGCCTGCTACTTTAATCCCAATTTTAACACCGGTCTGTTCATGCCATTCCTTGATGGATTGGCACATCACATAAACAGCTTCGGGCGTAGCTGAAACAGCTGTTTTACCGGTCGAAGTTTTGATGAAATCTGCACCGGATGAAATGGCCATAATCGCTGCTTTCTTAATGACTGAAGCGGAATTTAATTCACCGGTTTCAAGTATGACTTTCAAGTTTGCTCCTTTGCCTACTGACTTAATTTCTTCTAATTCTTCTCTAACTTTTTCATAATTTTCTGTAAGGAAATTACTTAAAGAAATAACTATATCTATCTCTTCAGCACCTTCCATAATAGCCATGGAAGTCTCTATAACCTTGATTTCTTCAAAGGTATGGGACGATGGGAAACCACCTACAACAGCGGCAGTTTTTACACCCTCCAAGTTTAAGCTGTCTTTTACTACCTTTGCAAAAATAGGATACACACAAACAGCTGCAACATTAGGCACATCAGGGAAAATTTTAGGTAATCTATTTACCTTTTGCACCATTTTTACGATTTGCGTATCTGTGTCGGTAGAATTTAAAGAAGTCAAATCTACACAGCTTAAACATGTCTTATAAACTTCTGTATTTAAGTTGGTTGGCAAGTAAGTTTTTACGATTTGCCCTACTTCTTTGTTGATTTGCGCATCTTGAATATCGCAATTATAATTATCGAAAAGTTCTTGATAGATATTCATTCCATTGAATTTTTATTGGTCGGTGGCAACAGTCTTCTCCTTCAATCTGGCTATAATGGTTTCATTCCCGGTTGTTTCTTCACCTACTTCCACATAGATTTCTGCATCCATAGGTAAGAATATATCTACCCGCGAACCAAATTTAATAAAGCCTAAATGTTCATTGAGATGGCATTCTTTGCCGGGATAGGCATAAGTAACTATCCTTCTGGCCAATGCACCGGCTATTTGCCGTACTAAAATTTGAGTTTTACAGGCTGTTTCTATGACTATGGTAGAGCGTTCGTTTTCATGGCTGGACTTTGGAAGATATGCCGCCACATGTCTACCCTTATGATGCTTGGTCATCAAGACCTTACCTGCTATAGGATACCAATTGGCATGCACATTAAACACTGACATGAAAATAGATATTTGCATCCTTTGATCACCAAAATACTCATGCTCCTCCGTAGGTTCCACCACCACTATACGGCCATCAGCGGGAGCTACAATCAAATGATTGTCGTCAATTTCAACTATGCGCGTAGGATTGCGGAAAAAGTAAGCAAAAAACACCATAATCACCGCTGAAATCAAGGTTGTCAACGCCAACAACACATTAGGAAACCTAAGATAAACTATAAGGTTGACAATAAACAGAATAAACACTAAAGTCAATAAAATCAACCGTCCTTCTCTGTGTACTTTGATGTATTTCATATCTTGAATTTTAATAGCAAACAAAGGTAATTAAAAGCTTTAATTCTTCAAAATGAATTAATCGCAGCTCCTATATATCCGATTGAAAACTTTTACGTAACTTTGCTCCTTATTCAAGCAAATCCTATTGCAGTATTAATTTTACACCAAATATTTTATACAATGGATCTTTCAATTCTTTCAGCTATTTCACCCGTTGATGGCCGTTATCGTTCAAGAACTAATCCTTATGCACCCTATTTTTCTGAATATGCTTTAATATATTATCGCGTAAAAGTTGAGATAGAGTACTTTATTGCTTTATGCGAAATCCCACTCAAACAATTAGAGTCTGTTCCTGCAGATACTTTCCCAAAACTTAGGGCTATCTGGGAAAATTTTTCGGAAGCTGATGCCAACTATATCAAGGAAACTGAAAAGACTACTAACCATGATGTAAAGGCTGTTGAGTATTTTATTAAAGATCAATTTGACAAAATTGGATTGGCTGCTTATAAGGAGTTTGTGCATTTCGGGCTGACCTCCCAAGACGTGAACAATACCGCTGTGCCCATGTCGATTAAGGATGCCATGCAAAAGGTATATTATCCTGAAGTCTCCAAATTAATTCGGATGTTGGAGCATTTAGCTGATGAATGGCGCGATGTTTCTATGTTGGCTAAAACGCATGGACAGCCTGCTTCCCCTACCCGTTTGGGAAAAGAAATGATGGTGTTCGTGCATCGTTTGAAAGAGCAATTGAGCTTATTGAAAGCTGTGCCGGATACAGGAAAATTTGGTGGTGCAACCGGTAATTTTAATGCCCATGCTACCGCATATCCTACCATAGATTGGATAAATTTTGGTAATCATTTTCTTACAGATAAATTAGGATTGACACGTGAAAAATGGACTACCCAAATTTCAAATTACGATCACCTTGCAGCACAATTGGATGGTATCAAGCGCATCAATACTATCTTAATTGATTTATGTCGTGATGTTTGGACCTATGTTTCCATGGAATATTTCAAACAAAAAATTAAGGAAGGCGAAGTAGGTTCTTCCGCAATGCCACATAAAGTTAATCCTATAGATTTCGAAAATGCTGAAGGTAATTTAGGTATTGCCAATGCGATTTGCGAGTTCCTATCCAATAAATTACCTATTTCCCGTTTGCAGCGCGACCTGACCGATAGTACTGTTTTGCGCAATATAGGCATGCCCTTTTCGCATACGCTGATTGCTACCCAAAGCATTATGAAAGGTTTGGATAAATTGCTTTTAAATGAAGTGGCTATTTACAAAGATTTGGATAAAAATTGGGCAGTAGTGGCAGAAGCTATTCAAACTATTTTACGCCGTGAATCCTATCCGGAACCTTATGAAAGCTTGAAAGCCTTAACGCGAACCAATGAGCAAATTACAGCAAAAACCGTGAGTGAATTTATTGAAACATTGGAGGTTAACGAAACTGTGAAAGAAGAATTAAGGAGAATTACTCCAAGGAATTACACAGGAGTTTAAAATAATTGATGTATGCGTAATATCTTTTCCCTGTTTAAAAGATTCCTTCCGCCCTATAAAAAATATATAGCGGGTAGTCTGTTGTTTAACTTCTTGGCAACTATTTTCAGCCTATTTTCTTTTGCAGCAATTATCCCCGTTTTGCAAATACTTTTTAGTCTCAAAACTATTGATCTAAGCTATATAGCATGGTCGTGGAGCGATAGCTTACCCGATTTAATCAATGCCGCCAAAAATAATTTTTCTTATTGGCTCACTACCACTATTGGCTCGGTTGGACCCGAACTTACCTTATTATATATAGGCCTGTTTTTGATAGTGATGACGGCCTTCAAAACCGGTTCAACCTATATGGGCATTCGTATGGCAATCCCTTTACGGACGGGGGTAGTAAGGGATATCAAGAATAAATTATATAAGAAAATAGTTTCGCTGCCTATAGGTTATTTTACGGAAGAAAGAAAAGGTGATATCATGTCGCGCATGTCAACTGACGTCACGGAAGTTGAGCAATCCATACTAAATGCGGTGGATATGATTTTCAAAAACCCCATGATGATAGTTATCTACCTTGGGGTGATGTTTTTCATGAGTTGGGAGTTGACTGTTTTCGTTTTATTATTATTACCAATTAGTGGGTGGTTGATAGGAATTATTGGCAGGAACTTACGCAAAAAATCAGCCATTGCACAAGCTCAACAAGGAGAAATGCTTTCTCAGATGGATGAAACTTTGAGCGGTTTGCGCATTATAAAAGCCTTTAATGCAGAGGCGAAAGTAGCAGGTAGATTTGCCTCTTTAAATGAGCGGATTCGCAAGTCTTTCAGCTATTTATATGCCCGCCATAACTTGGCTACCCCTTTGGGAGAGTTTGTAGGAACGGTAGTGATAGCCATTTTGTTATGGTTTGGTGGTATGCTGATAGTGGGTCAACGAAGCGCTATCGGTCCTGCTGAATTTATCTATTTTCTGATTATTTTCTATAGCATTATTGGTCCTGCCAAAGAACTTTCGAGAGCCTCTTATGGAGTGAAAAAAGGTTTAGCTGCATTGGATAGAATAGATGTAATTTTAAATACACCTAATAATATCCCAGAACCTGAAAATACAGTTGCAATCAGTGGTTTTCATCAAGCCATTGAGTTTGAAAATTTGAGTTTTAAATACGAAACTGAATGGGTTTTACAAGATATCAATCTCACGGTTCCTAAAGGAAAAACGGTGGCATTGGTAGGTCAATCTGGTTCAGGTAAGACCACCCTAATCGATTTACTACCTCGTTTTTACGATGTAAATCAAGGAGCTATTTTGATGGATGGCGTTAATATTAAGGATATACACACCCATGATATTCGCAAATTGATGGGTAATGTGAATCAAGAAGCTATTTTATTCAATGATTCCTTTTTCAATAATATTGCTTTTGGCGTTG
>CAYPYZ010000046.1:0-11850 GCA_964414805.1 uncultured Paludibacter sp. | reverse complement strand
CTATATCACGTACATTTGGAGATGGTATGCGTGATTTTGAAACGCCTGCACTCTTAATGTTTGGCACTGATATTATTACTCAAGAAGGAGACTTTTATAAGGATTTTCTATTTGGGTATGATGTTTATATAACTGACAATCATAATGATTCTATTGCCTATGTTCCTGATAGCACATTAATTAATGCTCGTGAAGCAATTGAAACAGCTTATAATGATAGCAATTATACAGAGGTTTATAGACTATTTAATGAAGCATTTATATTTATACCACTTCCACCTAAAGAAAAAGACATTGAAGACTAACGCAGAGAATGATGAATAATTGAAATTTCACATATTTTCATTTTATACGTTTCAATAATTGTGTGGGAGATTCCTCACTGCACTTCGTTTGTTCGGAATGACGATCCTTGTTGGTATTTATGAACCCGTCGCTAAGCAGTATTAAAGATTTCTATGGCTTGAGGCGACGGGTACTAATATCCCTCTCTATGACCGTCATCCTGAGCGATAGCGAAGGATCTCCTGAAAACACCTCGCTGTAAGTTAGCTACAGGCTTACGTCCGTACCACAGGCTTACGCCTATGGTTAATCATATGTCGTCCTACGGACAGACACACCGGTCTGCCCCTATCAGTGGATATTTCTTAGCGCTTTTCTCCTTGGTTCTATGGCTCATCCGCTAAAGTCGAAGAAGGGGATTGTGCGATCTTATAAGGTTTATTTTAATTATCTTTGTACTTAATACATACTTAAAACATAAATCACCATGAAAAAACTCCATTTATTATTACTCCTTCCGCTGTTTATAACTTGTGAAAAAGAGGTGCAAGAGCCTACACAGTTTAGGTTAAGCCCTGATGCTAAGATTAGAATTGAAGCTGTAAAATCAGGTATGCAGCGTGTTGTATCTGATAGTGTTGATATTGATAGTATTGAAATAGATACTATTCATTTAACGCCTCTTGAAGTGGTGAAACAGGCTGAGTTTATGATATTTAACTATGAAGATGAATATGGTTATCATGATGAAAAAGCAACAGTAGGTTTTGCTGGTAAAGATACTATTTCAGAAAATCCAGCATTGTTGAGGTGGTCTTCTGAAATTATGGGAGACACTACTGGATATGGCGATTACTCAATTAGATGGAGTGCTTTAAAAGGGCGTGATTACGTTATAGTAAAAGGTGATAATATAGACAACTTAGATACATTAGCGTATATACCTAATTCTTATATCATAGATGCAACAGAAAATATTATTAATGCACTTGCCAATAAAGATACATCTTTGATATATTCTATTCACAAAGATGCTTTTAGATTTATCCCTATCACAGGTGCTGAATACAAGGAGTTAAAAAAGAAGGGTTTACAATAAATTAATATACATATTTTTAGTTAAGGCAGATTTTTACGTCTGCCTTTTTTATTTAATATTCTCCCATAATCTATTCAAATTTAAAATAGGGCTTAATACGCTGAATAATAGAGTCGTTCACTTCAGAAAGCTCTTGCAAATCATCCCAATTAGTAAGTTTTCCTTGTTTGCGCCTTAATTCATAAATCTGTTTAGCCTGATAAAAATTCAAATAAGGATGCGATTTCAGTCTTTCAATAGAAGCTGTATTGATATTTATTGGGTTAATCAGATTCGCATCAACAGTACAAAAATCCTTGATTCTATCGTAGTTTTCTTGGGTCATTCCATATATTTCGAGCAATTGTTCTACGTCTGCAAATCCTCCGGTTTGTTGTCTAAACTTAATAATCGAACGTGCATAGCCTTTTCCAATACCTTTAATTTGCATCAATTCAGTTGTATCAGCACTATTTAATTCCACGATAATTATAGGTGATTGGGCTATAGTTAGACTATCAACTTCTTGTTGAAAATCAGCTTTTGCTTCGTTTGGAGTCAGCTTTTCCGGAAGATTAAGGTAAGCATATAGTTCCTCGAATTTATCTTGCGAGACGCCATAAATCTTTGAAAAATCAGCCTTTATTTTAAACTCTCCGCCTTGCGCTCTATATTTCAGGATATTAGATATGGCAAAAGGCCTGAGTCCAAGGGAGATAAACCCAAGAGAATCCAAGTTATTAGGATTAAATGGGAAGTATTCATAGCTTTGATTGGAAGTTTTATCGAAAGCATGGGATGCGTATTTATTTTGATACATACTATTTCTTTCAGCAGCTTTCAAGCTATCTACACACACTAAAGAGGCTTTAAACTCCTCGAACAAAGCCGTAGTTTCGGCATCCATTTCAAAGTCGACATCCTTTTGAAAATAGGGTAAAGCGAAGTTGATGGTAGCTGTCAAAATGATCAGTACCAACAACACAAGGATTCCAATTCTTTGCGAAAGGGAGAAAAAGAAAAGATTTTTCCACATAAACAAACAGTCTAATAAGTATTAAAAAAAAAGGTTAAGCTAACAGATATTATAGTTTATAATTAAACTTCATAATCGACACAAGCACGTTCAGTTCGAACTTTTCCTAAATAGCTTACCATTTTTTGATGTTCAGGATGAATATGATAAGCATGGAGCGCTTCAAAACTTTCCAGTTCTGAATACAGAGCCAAATCGTAATTCTCAGCAGGTGCTTGAAGATGATTTGGATGTACTTCCAATTTAATCAGTCCGGGTACCGAGCCTACTAACTTCTCCAATTCTTGCTTGATATACAGCATGATATCTTCTTTGGTTTGTCCTTCGTAGGCATCAACTATATTCCAAAACACTATATGTTTAATCATAATTTCAAAATCAAAAATACTACTTACAGCTAATTTTATAGCTTTTATTATTCACTCTCAAAAAGAAAATCCCTTGTCCGGTTGGTATAAAAAACCTTCCGGAAACTAACTCTCCTGACCATAACAGCTGTCCGGTCAATGCAAACAATCTCACATTATTATCCGTTTTAGGAAAATAAATATAAATTCCATCTACAGTGGTGTAATAGCTAAACCCCTCTGCAGAAACAACTTGTTGATTTATGGTATTTGCTTTTTCATCCTTTTCATCAAATTGTCCAGTTCCTTCTATTTTCACAATGGAAGGTCTATTGGTGTTAGTCTGTGCAGGAAGTAGGTTTGCCATCGCAAACGAGCCCACTAAAACCAATAAATATAGGTGTATTTTTTTCATCATCGTATATAGTATTAATCTTGTTTCATACATTTTTCTTAGGATAATCCACCGTATAATGTAATCCCCTACTTTCTTTGCGTTTCAGGGCATGTTTGATTATCAGGTAAGCAATACTGATAATATTTCTCAATTCACAAAGTTCTCTTGACACCACCGATCTATCAAATAAATCTTCAGTTTCCTTGAATAAAATCTCCAATCTATTCATGGCTCTTTGCAAACGCAAGTTGGATCGAACTATACCTACATAGGTACTCATTATCTGCTCTACTTCTCTAAAACTCTGGGTTATCAACACCATTTCCTCGGGTAATTTAGTACCCTCATCATCCCAGTCCGGAATCAAATTATTCCAATGATAAAGATGCAAATTTTCAACAGCATCTTTGGCTGCGGCGTCAGCATACACTATAGCTTCCAATAAAGAATTGGATGCTAATCGATTAGCTCCATGCAAACCGGTACACGAACATTCACCTACGGCATACAATCTATTGATAGAAGTACGGGCATTCGTATCTACCGCAATACCACCACAAAGATAATGTTGCGTAGGCGATACCGGTATATAATCTTTGGTAATATCAATGCCATGTTCCAAGCATTGTTTATAAATATTAGGAAAATGCTTCTTAGTTTCCTCAGCATTTTTATGGGTAAGATCTAAATACACATGGTCATGCCCCTTAATTTTCATTTCATTATCTATAGCTCTCGCAACAATATCGCGAGGTGCCAATGATCTTCTTTCATCATATTTTTGCATAAATTCTTTGCCATCCAAGCCTCGCAGCACAGCACCATATCCACGAATGGCTTCAGTAATCAGAAAAGTAGGGCGCTCACCCGGATTATACAAAGCGGTAGGATGAAATTGTACAAACTCCATATCTTTGATAACACCTCTTGCCCTGTGAACCATGGCAATACCATCGCCGGTAGCCACATTAGGATTGGTGGTAGTAGCATACACACCACCTATACCACCGGTAGCCAATAAAGTAATCTTTGCTAAAAACTTATGTATATGATTGGTATTTTGATCCAAGACATAGGCACCATAACACTCAATATCAGGGGTATGCATAGTTACTACTTCCCCTAAATGGTGTTGAGTAATAATTTCAATAGCAAAAGCATTTTCAAAAATATGAATATTTTTATCCTCTTTGAGCCTACGAATTAAAGCCTGTTGAATTTCATAACCCGTATTATCCTTATGATGTAAAATCCTATACTCGCTATGTCCGCCCTCCTTGTGCAAATCGAACTTCCCCTCTTCATCGCGATCGAAATCTATTCCCCAATCAAGCAAGGCTTCTATTTGTTGGGGGGCTTCCGTAATAACTTTTTCAACTACCTTTTCATCACATAATCCATCCCCTGCAATCAGGGTATCTTGAATATGTTTTTCAAAACTATCGGGAGTATACGTCACAGCAGCAATACCGCCTTGTGCATAAGCAGTATTCGTATTATCTAATGAGGACTTAGCAAGCAATGCAACACTGCCATATTTAGAGGCTTTCAGTGCAAAGCTTATCCCGGCTATACCACTCCCTATAACCAGAAAATCAAACTGATATGTAGTTTTATTAGTCACTAATTTCTTTTTTAAATACCCTTCTTCTTTTATGAATAGTATGTTCAAAATGCTCCCAATGTGCTCGCACCTTGCTATTATGCTCCAATTCAGGATTACTTTCAGCATATTTATAGCCATTTTTAGTGGCTGTAGGCATCATTTGCGCAAACAAAATCGAATTCACACCTTTATTTTGATATTCCGGATGGACAGCAATCAGGTATAAATCCAATAAATCATTTTTCTTGATGGCATTCAACATATAATACCAACCCAGTGGGAAAAGTTTACCTTTGGACTTTTGCAAAGCTTTCGTAAAACTCGGCATGGCTATTCCAAAAGCAACCAAATCATTGGCATCATTTTCAACCAATACCACTGTATCTAAACGGAAAAAGCTGAAATACAGTTTGATATAGAATTGAATTTGTTCATCCGTAAGCTTAGCAAAATTAGACAATTCTTTATAGCTTTCGTTTAAAAGGTCGAAAATCTTTTCGCCATACCGTTTCACCGTATCTTTTTTAGAAACTAATTGAACAGGGCGTAAGTTATATTTCTGTTTCACTATTTCGGCCATTCTGATGAACCTTTCGGGATAAACTTCCGGCACTTTTATCAAATACTCCACCCAATCAACCTCTTTTTCGAAGCCTAATCTATTAAAATGCTCAATATAATAAGGATGATTATAGATAGTTGCCATAGTGCTCGGCTTGTCAAAACCCTCAATCAAAGAGCCTTCATTGTCGAAATCAGTGAAGCCCAGCGGTCCATGTAAGCCTTGCATCCCTTTAGATTTAGCCCAAACTTCCACAGCTCCAAAAAGCGCATCAGACACCTCCACATCATCAATAAAGTCTATCCAGCCAAAGCGTGCATATTTCCGCTCCCAAGTCTCATTAGCAACCGGTTGAATGATTCCTGCGATTCTACCTACAATTTTGCCATTTTTATAAGCTAATAAGAAAATCGTATCGCAAAAATCTAAAGCAGGATTTTTCCCTTTCGTAAGATTCAGCATATCATCCATAGCCAATGGGGGCGCTGCATACGGATTGTCTTTATACAAATTAATGCCGAACCACACAAACTTTTTCAAGTCACGTTTTGATTTCACTTCCTTAATAACAACCGCCATGCTTTTCAATTTAAGTTTCCTAAATAAAACTGTAAAAATAAAGTATTTTTTCTAATAAACAGTATTCAATGATATGTAAATTCAAAATAGGCTAACCTAGTGTTAGCTATCGAATTTTCATTCAAGTTTGAATTTTGGCTTTTTAATAAAAAAGAGCACTATGGAGGCAACAGTCACTATCAATCCTATAGTATAAGATATTGTTGGTGAAAGGCTAAAGCCTTCCGGTGCTAAAAACAGATAAGTCACTGATACAGCAGTCATAAAGATTGCAGGAATTAATGAGATACCGTAAAATTTATTTCGTTTAGAGAGATAGACGGTTATAGCCCACAATGTAAATACGGACAATGTTTGATTAGACCATGCAAAATATCTCCAAATCACATCAAAGTTCATTTGTAGTAATGCGAAGGTAAGGATAAAAATAGGTATGGCTACCCACAATCTATTGACTAAAGATTTTTGACCTAATTTTAAAAATTCGGCAGTCATTAGTCTTGCAGATCTAAGGGCTGTATCTCCTGTGGATAAAGGGGCAGCTACTACTCCTAATAGGGCTAAAACCCCACCTACTTTACCTAACCAAGATTTGGCAATTACATCTACAACTACAGCTGGTTTGTTAGCTGTTGGTGCAAGCTCTGCCACAAAAGCTTGTAGACCTTCAACAGAACCAAAGAAACTTGCGGCTGCAGCTGCCCATACCAAGGCTACCACGCCTTCAGCTACCATAGCTCCAAAAAAGACACGACGACCATATTTTTCGTTTTGAATGCATCTGGCCATGAGCGGAGATTGTGTGGCATGAAAGCCAGATACTGCACCGCAGGCGATAGAGACAAACATCATAGGAAAAATAGGTAAGTTATTGGGATGTTTATTAGCAAATCCGTCTGTGAATTCAGGAACAGCAGCATTGTTAAAATACAATGCAAACAGAATTCCGATCACCATTATCAGTAAAGCAAGTCCAAAAACTGGATAAATTCTACCAATAATTTTATCTATGGGTAATAAGGTAGCTAAAATATAATAAGTAAAAATAATAAATATCCACCGATTGACTCCTAAAGTACTGGTGGTTAGACCATTTAAAAGTTCAGCAGGGCCAGAAATAAAAACAGCTCCAACCAAAATCATTAGACCTATAGAGAAGAAATTCATGAAAACTTTGACATGATTGCCTAATTCTTTGCCAACTAATTCAGGCTGTGATGCGCCATTAGAGCGTACTGACATCATACCCGACATATAATCATGCACAGCTCCACCGAAGATGGTACCAAAAACAATCCAGAGAAAAGCTGAGGAGCCATACATAACGCCCATGATAGCTCCAAAAATTGGCCCTAACCCGGCTATGTTCAAAAACTGAATTAAAAAAGCTTTCCACCATGGAAGTGGGACATAATCCACCCCGTCCGGATTGGCAATAGCAGGCGTCTTTATCTCAGGTTGTACAACAAATACTTTTTCAGTAATGCTGCCATAAACAAAATAACCTACTATCAGCAGAACAATTGAAATAGTAAATGAAATCATAGTGGTAAATATTTAAAGTATAAATTTAATACAATATCATATAAACAAACTGCCTATTTGATACACTAAAAACGAAACTAACCAAGCTAAGCCTGTGGTATAAAACATAGTAAATATAGCCCATCCCCAGTTTGCCTCTTTCTTAATGGCTGTTATCACAGCGACGCACGGAAAATATATCAAAATAAACAGCATAAATCCTATGCTGACTAAAGGGGTGAAGACCGCTTGCCCCTCAAGTTCTCCGGAAAGATATTTTTGATCTTTGATTTTTTGCTTCAGGGTTTCCTGCATAGCTACATCATCCTCAGCGCCCGACTGATATAGCACACCCATAGTGCTGATAACAATCTCTTTAGCAGCCAAGCCTGTCAATAAACTAACACCCATTTTCCAATCAAATCCTAAAGGACGAACGACAGGTTCAATGGCGTGACCCATCATTCCAATATAGGATTTCTCTTGAAGTTCAGCATTGCGTGCATTTTCAATATCTTTGATTAATAGTGACTTTTCTTGTGTATTTAAATTTACTTCCTCAGTCACTGCTTGAATATTGGCATCATAATCAACAGACAGTTCCACATTGCGAGGATAATAGCCTAAAGCCCAAATTAATATAGAAGCTATTAAAATCACAGAACCCATTTTTTTGATATATTGTTGTGCTTTATGCCACATATGCAAAAGCGTGTTTTTTAATGTGGGTATGCGATAAGGCGGGAGTTCCATTACGAAAGGAACAGTTTTTTTCGAAAAAGCAATATTCTTCATTAATAAGGCTGTCAGCACCGCAATCATTATTCCCGTCAGATAAATACCAAACAGCAATATCCCTTGATGTTTAGGAAAAATAGCAGCAATAAGCAGCACATACACAGGCAGTCGCGCGCTACACGACATAAAAGGCGTAATAATCATGGTCAAGATTCGGTCTTTACGATTTTCGAGGGTACGTGTCGCCATGATGGCAGGTACATTACATCCAAAGCCCATGATTAGAGGGATAAAGGACTTGCCATGCAGACCGATTTTCTGCATCAGTTTATCCATCATGAAAGATGCTCTCGCCATATAACCCGTATCTTCCATCAAGGAAATAAAGAAGAAAAGGATGAGAATATTGGGAAGGAAAACGATTACAGCCCCTACGCCATCTATCACTCCATCTACTATCAAAGCCTTTACAGGACCTTTGGGAAGAATAGTAGAAACAAAATCTCCAAACCATGCAACGCCCGCTTCTATCCATTCCATGGGGTAGTTTCCTAATGAAAAAGTAGTTTGAAAAGTTATCCAAAGGAAGAAGAAAAATATTGGGAATCCCCAGAATTTATGGGTAAGCAAATCGTCAATTTCACGAATTACACGCTTTGCTTTATTGGGTTCTACATAGGTTTCTTTCAATGCCCCTGCAATAAACCCATATTTTGCATCTGTAAGGATGGTCTCAGAATTTTCACCATATTCATTTTCAAGAAAATGGATATTCTTGGCTGTAATTTCAGCTATTTCTTGATAATTCGTGGTTTCTTTCGTCAAACGGCGATGAATAGTTTTGTCCTGTTCAAGCAGTTTAACAGCAATAAAACGAGAAGCAATCCTATCCGTCAGTGAGGGGTTTTTCCAAACGGCATCCTGTATTTCCTTCAAACTATTTTCTATCAATTTACCGTAATTGATATTAACTTGTCGCACTATAGGATCTTTATTCTCATAGACTTGAATTATTTTTGAGAACAATTTAGAGACTCCGGTTCCTTTGGATGCGACAGTAGGGATAATAGGTATGCCTAAAAGCTTTCCAAGTCTTTGGTAGTCAAACTCCACGTCTTTCTTTTTCAACTCATCGTACATATTCAGGGCAATCACCACATTCACATTCATGTCGATAAGTTGCGTAGTAAGGTATAAGTTTCGTTCTAAATTAGATGCATCCACCACATTGATAACAATATCGGGCATTTTTTCCAAAATATGCATTCTAACGAACAGCTCTTCCGGTGAATACTCAGTGATAGAGTAAGTTCCGGGCAAGTCAACTATATTGAAGGTATAACCAGATTGATGGAGTGTGCCTTCTTTGGCATCTACAGTCACACCACCATAATTCCCCACCCTTTCATGCGATCCGGAAGCGAAGTTGAATAAGGTAGTCTTACCACTATTAGGGTTACCTACCAAAGCGACATTGATAATTTTACTTTTTTCAATAGCAGATTTTCTTAGTTTCACTTCATCTATGGTTCCCATAAATTTGTCTTCAACTATTTCTCCCATTTTATCGGCTGTCACTACTTCCACTAATTCAGCTTCACTGCGGCGTAGCGAGATTTTATAGCCCATAATTTCGTACTCTATGGGGTCCTGAAGGGGTGCATTTTTAATCACAATAATTTTTTTACCTTTCACAAAACCCATTTCAGTAATACGTTTTCTAAAGGCACCACGTCCAAGCACTTTCGTGATAATAGCTTTATCACCTGACTTTAAATCTGAAAGATATGTAGGTTTGGTTTCCATACTTGCAAATATACATGAAAAAACTAAATTTTCAATTGAAGGTTTGGGTTTCCATAGTATATTAAAAACCCCCGAAAACACGTATGTCTTCGGGGGTGAATATTATATTCACACAAAGCTTACTTTACAGTATCCATATATGCGATTAAATCAAGGGTTTTATTTGAATAACCCCACTCGTTATCATACCAGCTAACTAATTTTACGAAATTGCCATTCAAAGCAATACCAGCACCGGCATCAAAAATTGAAGTACGAGCATCGGTAGTAAAGTCTGTTGATACAACAGCTTCTTCGGTATAACCTAAGATACCTTTCATTTCATTTTCAGAAGCTTTCTTAACAGCAGCTTTAATTTCTTCGTAAGTAGCTGATTTCTCTAAACGTACAGTCAAGTCAACTACAGATACATCAGCAGTTGGCACGCGGAAAGCCATACCGGTTAATTTACCATTCAAAGATGGAATAACTTTACCTACAGCTTTAGCAGCACCTGTTGAAGATGGGATGATATTGCCAAGAATAGAACGGCCACCTCTCCAGTCTTTTGCTGATGGAGCATCCACAGTTTTTTGCGTATTGGTAGCAGCATGTACAGTAGTCATCAAACCTTCAGCAATACCAAAATTATCATTGATAACTTTAGCTAAAGGAGCTAAACAGTTGGTTGTACAAGAAGCATTGGAAACTATGTCCATATCTTTTTCATAGGCTTCCAAGTTAACGCCACATACAAACATAGGAGCGTCAGCTGAAGGGGCAGAGATAACAACTTTTTTAGCACCACCTGCCAAGTGAGCTTTTGCTTTATCAATGGTAGTAAATACACCTGTTGACTCAACAATATAGTCTGCTCCGGCAGCACCCCAAGCGATATTAGCAGGATCTTTTTCAGCAAAGAAAGCTACTTCTTTACCGTTGATAACTAATTTACCATCTTTATTTTCAGCTGTACCATTGAATCTACCATGTACAGTATCATACTTAAGCATATAGATTAAATAATCCAAATCTAAAAATGGATCATTTACGGCTACGACTTGGATGTCGTTTCTTTCCTGGGCAGCACGGAACACTAAACGTCCGATACGACCGAAACCATTAATACCTACTTTAATCATTTTATTCTATTTTAAAATTAATATATACAAAATCGGATGCAAATTTACTAATTCTTATCTGTCTATCCAAACTTTTTAGTATAAGAAATTAAAACCTAATGTTAAAGTTTATAGCCTATAAGCATGGTTAACGGCACCTTAACACCATGATTTTGTGGAAACAATTCGGCATTGGAATAATGCCCAATACGTAGTTCGACATTATATTGTTTGTTGTTGCCAAAAAATGCCGCTAAGCCCATATTATCCAAAAAAATAAAATGCTTTCCCAAAGCGTAATTATCTAAAACTGTTTTAGAGATAAACGAAGGACCACCAATAGCATAATAAATATAACTCTCAAACTTAGGTGTATGCACGAAATTAAGTCTAAACACCGGAAAAACCGAGCAAGTAAAAAACCTTTCTTCAGGGAAATACTCCATAGGCCAATTCAAATCATGATGTTTACCTGCTGTTTGCCATATCGCGGCATTCAATCCCCAATCAATGGCAAAGAACTTCTTATAATACAGCAAATTCTGTTGATAGTTCAACATAAACCCTTGTTTGACATGTACCCGACCTGCCCAAAAAACTTTATTTAGAGCCCGATTAACCTCATATCCTGCTATATTAGAAGAATAGCCCAATTGTATCCATTGCATATCTTTGCTTCTGAATTGCCAATTGCCGGATGTTTCTGAGCTTTGCGAATAGACAAGTTGTACAGCAACAAACAAAACTATGATTATTATTTTCAGTTTATGCAATGATTTGAACATTACGATG
>CAYPYZ010000045.1:0-12269 GCA_964414805.1 uncultured Paludibacter sp. | reverse complement strand
AGCATGCGTAAGTTTTTACAAAAAGCGGGGGATGCAATTCGTAAAATTGTTGATTTTTTCTATCCTCCTTTCAAACCATACATGCCCATACAACTCTTCAGGTATGGCGTCACCGGTGCTGCTAATTTGGTGTTTGACTGGGTATTATACTTTTGCTTCTTTCATTTTGTATTGCAAAAGCAAATTTTACATCTTGGCTTTGTAAGCTTAAGTTCACATATAGCAGCCTTGGCTCTGAGTTTTCCTATTAGTTTCCTATCGGGTTTTTTTCTTCAAAAATACGTAACTTTTAATGCGTCTAAATTAGCAGGAAAAAAACAAATTGTACGTTATGCCTTGGTTGTTTTGCTGAATCTACTGATTAACTATTTTGGTCTAAAGTTATTTGTGGATGGATTTGGCTGGTATCCAACGCCTTCTAAAATGTTGGTGACTATCTTTGCAGTTATTGTAAGCTATGTCTCCCAAAAGAAATTTACCTTCAAGTAAAAACACAATCTGGTATTTTTTACCTTTTGCACGGTTTTTAAAGTTCGTTAATTTTAAAGGGATTATAATTTTGGTCGTGGTCATATACATCTACTCCCTCTTTCAATTTAATTTTTTTCACTAAAAAAGCAGTAATTGGTAAGACCAAAATTTCATAAGCCGTTTTCATCAAAGCTATATGTATAGTTAGTTCCAATATGTTTTTAGTAGGCATTAAACCTACAAAAGCGATGAAGAAAAAGAACATAGAATCAATGCCTTCTCCTGCCAATGTGGAGATGATAGCACGAATAGAAAAGCCTTTACCTTTTTGTAGGATTTTCATTTTGCTCATGATATAAGCATTCACGAAAGAGCCTAATAGAAAAGAAACAAAGCTTGCGAAAGTCAATCTTAAAGTTGAACCTAAGACAGTATCAAATGCTTCAGCATGTGGATAAAACTGATTTGCCGGAATAAGAATACTCAATTGAAAAATTAATACCGCAAAGAAGTTCATCAGGAAGCCAGACCAGATTATAAAGCGTGCTTTTTTATAGCCCCAAACTTCTACAATCAGGTCATTGACTATATAAGAAACAGGGAATACCAACAATGCAGCAGTAGCACTAAATCCTGCAATACTAATGGTTTTTTGAGCGGTGATATTGGCGACTATCAGACAAACTGTAAAGATTAGCCCGGCCACCATAAAGGTAGGAGAAACTTGTTTTTTCATTTTCTTGTTTTTTACGTGGTTTATCAAGCACACGTTTTAGTATAAACTAAAATAACTACAATCACTAAAATCGACTGCAAAGTTAGGTAATTTTGCAGAATTACAAAGCCTAAGAAATTAATATTAAATTAGGGCTTAGGTTCTGCTGCCAAATTATCAAAAAATTTATCCTCGTCAGCAGTTTTATGTATAACAACCCGATTGATTTCTCTAAATTTTTGCTTTAATTTTGCATTTTCATTGGATAAATCAATAATTCTTTGGGTTAAAGTCTGAATGGATTCATTTACCTCCACATTTGTATCATTGCCATCTAAAATTAACTTGATCATTCCGCCTTTACCGGTTAATAACCACTCAGGATTCAAATCCGGAAATTCATAGCATATTTTCTCGCAATTGTCAGTCGTCATTGATCCACCCTTATCTAAAAAACCATTGGATAGTTGCGTTTTTTGATAAAATTTATATTTAGAAATACCTTTAACTTTCAGATAATCAGTGATTCTGTCGCGAATAGAAGAAATTTTTGACATAAGAGTTAATTGAAAAATTGCATAGTAGAAAATAAGCTACTATCTTTGCATTATGTATAAAATATAAGTCTCATATGGGACATTTGTATGCAAATGTATAAAATTTCTATGAATCTTTCATCTATTCTAACAGTAGATTTTTTATATTTCTATATATATGAGTACTAAAGAAGAAAATCCATTTTTGTTACCTCGTCACGGGTATATAAGCGAATTAGCCAATATGTGCAATTGTAGTCGCAAAACTGTAACACGAGCACTTTTTCATGGACAAAAAGGTCCAAAAGCTGATAAAGTGAGGGAGACTTTTTACCAGCATTTTCAAAACAAATCATAGCCAGTTTGTTTAAACTTTTTTTATTTTAACCTAAACTATTTAATATCAACTTAGCTAACTATGAAGAATAACTATTTAAGCCTTCTTTTCAAGAAAAAGAATTTAGCATTCCATTGTATTGGTGATTCCAAAGAGAAAACTGTCTATTTACTTAAGTTTGAAACTCCAAACAATCAACTTGATTTTGTGATTGAAAATGTGCATAATCAGAAAAATATGATTCATATTTATGGTGTTTTTCCTGTGAAGATTCCTTTTACTAAAAGAAATGAGGTGGCAATTTTAAGTACCTTGTTAAATAATAATTTAGATGTAGGCTGTTGGGAATTGGACTTGGGAAATGGTCGGCTACGCTACCGACTTAGCTATCCCTGTGATATGAAATCTAAAACTTTTGAGGACATTTTTATGAAACAATTGCATCTTGCCGTGCAATACACAGATTTATGCATATCTCCCATTTTATCAAGTGTTTATGGAAATATAAATCCACATGAAGTTTATAGTCAATTCACTGGTTTTGTTAATGTGCAAATGAATTAAAGTATAAAAGGGTTTAAAAATACTGTATTTTTCGTTGCTATAAAATTGTATCAATGATAAATACTTATCTTTGCTTATTAGCTACAGCAATTTATTGATTAAATACCATACAAAGTTTAGTTATGATGTTCAAAAAACAGGTGATTTTTATCCTCTTGCTTCTTTTTTATTCCTTTAGTTTATTTGCGGCAAACTACTATGTTACAAATACCGGTAACACAAGCAATAGTGGTAATTCATGGAGTACGCCCATCACATTGGATACAGCTATCGACAAGGCTGCTGATGGGGATGTTATTCATGTAAGTCAGGGAGAATATAAACCTACAAAGAAGCTAAGCGGTGGTAATTTAACGGAAGATATCTGTTTTGAAATCAATAAAAACATTACAATCATAGGGGGATATCCCGCCAATCCTGTTCCCGGAAGCAAGGCAGATAAATCCAATACAACCCTTTTAAATGGTAATCATTCAGGGACTAATTCGTTTCATGTAGTGGCTATTACTGCAGCCATAAACTCCGATAAATATGTAAGGCTTAAAAACCTGACCATATCCGGAGGACAAGCGGGTGAGAGTGCTTCCGGGAGTGTGAGTGTCAGCGGACTTTCATTTAATCGCTATAATGGTGGTGGTATCATCATAGGTAACTCCGCTGTTGAGTTGGATAGTTGCGATATTATCAACAATAAATCAAACCATCATACGCCGGGTATATACGCTTTTGCGAATGCTTTTGTCAATTTAAACTACTGTACGATAAGTGATAATATTGGGGAGACAAATGGCGGTGCCTTATGGAATGATGCCTCTACTGTTACGCTCAACAATTGCATAATTGCTAATAATAAAATAGGTGGAGTGGGTGCTGCTATTTATGCGTTTAATGCTAAATCGACTTCCAAAACTTATATCTATAATACAACTATCAGTCATAATGAAGCAGGCCATAAGGCCGGATATTATGGTCGGGAAAACTCCATAGGACTGATGATTAATTGCACTGTGTATGGGAATGTCACTGAAAGATTGGGGGGAGGAGGAATAGCTTTGTATGCCGGTGCAACGGCTGCGACTGCCGCCAAATTTGATATTATCAGCTCGACCATAAGCAATAATAGTACGAAGACCAACGAAGGAGATGGGATATGGTTGAATGACCAATTTTGTGATTTAGGCGTATATAATACGGTTATATCAGGCAATAATCAAGATGTAAGTTTACTCAATGGAGCGTCCTATTTTAAAAGAAATTCGATAGTTGGCACGCAAGTTTTTGGTGAAAATGGGCAGTTAATTTCCGGGAAGTTCTTCGATCCGGTTACTATGATTGGAGATTTAGAGGATAATGGCGGATTTACTAAAACTTGTTTATTGCTGGGTGGTGCTAATAATCCAGCATTGGAATATGGGATGACCAGGACGGAATTATTAGCATTGGAAAGTGTTTTTGAACCGGATTTTCCTACAACGGACGTTGGGCAGAGGCTTTTTAAGGGAACAAATTTAATTCGTAATGTATTAGCAGAGGAGAGCTACACGGTTACTGAAGGCGTAAAAGTTAGCGAAATAAGCTTTGAATCTACTAATGCTTTGCGGACTAAGGTATTCGTTTTTGAAATTGATCTGACTAATCCAAACATCAGCATAGTAGCGGCTACACCTAATAATGGCACAGCATTTTTAAGACAGAAAATGACCCAACAAGCAGTTTATATAGACGGGAACAAACGACGTGTGCAAGGAGGTATCAATGGTGATTTTTTTGATATGTCGAATGGAATTCCAAGGAGTATTTTGTATAAAAATGGGGTGGGCGTGAAGACTGAATTTCAAGATGCCAGTCGTACTTTCTTTGCTATCACAAAAAACAAAGAAGCCATCGTAGGTGATCAGACTACTTATCCTGCCGTTAAAAACAATATTTTGGAAGCTGTGGGCGGTAGGTACTGGCTTGTGAAAGATGGTGATATATACAAAGTTAATGATACCAGTTTAGAGCCCCGAACCTGCGTTGGCGTTTCGGAAGATAAAAAAACTGTGTATTTTTTGGCTGTTGATGGTCGACAAGAAAATCATTCCAACGGTATGAGCTTCCAGGAATTAAGCCAATGTTTGATAGCTTTAGGTTCCTATACCGGTGTTAATTTAGATGGCGGCGGTTCAACTACCTTTTTTGTACGTAACAGTTCAGGCAAATTCATCATACGTAATAAACCTTCGGATGCGGCGGGTGAAAGAGCTGTAGCCAATGGATTGGTCATCGTTTCTACACCATAATTTTATCCTTCAAATACTTCCCTGTATAGGATTGTTCGCATTGAACAAGCTTTTCGGGCGTACCTTCAAAGACAATGGTTCCGCCTTGATTGCCACCCTCAGGACCTAAATCGATGATGTGGTCGGCCGACTTGATAATCTCCGGATTATGCTCAATAATGATAATGGTATGCCCTTTATCTATCAAGGCATTAAAAGCTTTCAGCAAGGTTTTGATATCATGAAAATGTAAGCCTGTAGTAGGTTCATCAAACACAAAAATCGTTGGTTCTTGCTTTTCAAGTGCTAAAAAGGAAGCCAATTTTACGCGCTGACTCTCCCCTCCCGAAAGGGTGCTGGAAGATTGCCCTAATTTCACATAGCCAATACCCACATCCTGTAAAGGTTTTAATCGCTTCACTATTCTTTTTTGGGTATTCCCTTTTTCGGAAGAGAAAAACTCAATAGCCTGATTGACAGTCATCTCCAAAATATCATGGATATTCATTCCTTTATATTGCACTTCTAATACATCCTGTTTAAAACGCTGTCCTTGACAACTTTCGCAAAGCAAAACCAAATCTGCCATAAACTGCATTTCAACAGTCACAGTACCTTCCCCCTTGCAAGTCTCACATCTGCCACCCGGCGTATTAAAAGAAAAGTGCGAAGGGGTAAAGCCCATTTGCTTAGATAGTTGCTGTTCGCCAAAAAGCTTACGAATCTCGTCATAGGCTTTGATGTAAGTCACAGGATTTGAACGCGATGAACGACCAATAGGATTTTGATCCACCATTTCTATGTTTTTGACAAGATGCATAGAACCCTTTAAATTATCGGAAGCACCGCTTTTATCCACTACGCCGTCATAGTATTTTTTTAAACTTTCGTAAAGGACAGATTTCACCAAAGAGGATTTCCCGGAACCGCTGACACCCGTTACCACTGTCATCACATTCAACGGAAACTTTACATCTATACCCTTTAAATTATTGATGCTTGCATTTAAAACTTCTATATAATTATTCCATTTTCTACGATAGATAGGAGTTTCAATGGTCTCTAAACCTAATAAGTATTTTAAAGTATAGCCTTTTATTTCCCCTTGAGGAAGAGCAGATTGTGCATTTACAGGCGGACCTGCATATACCAATTCGCCGCCCCTGCGCCCTGCTTCCGGACCAATATCTATGATATGATCGGCAGCGCGCATTATCTCTTCATCATGTTCTACAACAACCACGGTATTTCCCAAATCTCGAAGTTGTAAAAGCACTTCAATCAACTGATTGGTATCGCGCGGATGTAGACCAATACTTGGTTCATCCAATACATATAAAGACCCGACCAAACTACTGCCAAGGGAAGTTACCAAGTTAATACGCTGACTTTCACCTCCTGAAAGGCTGTTGGATAAACGGTTTAAAGTCAGGTAACCCAAACCCACATCCAATAAAAATTGCAAACGATTATTGATTTCCAAAAGTAGACGCTCAACTATTTGTTGGTCATTTTTATCCAATTCAATATGTTCAAAAAACTCCTTCAAATCGCCTATAGACATCAATACCAATTCATTGATAGCTTTTCCTGCAATGCGAATATAGGAAGCCTCTTTTTTCAAACGACTGCCTTTGCAAACCGGACAAAGCGTTTTGCCTCTATATCGCGCAAGCATCACACGGTATTGGATTTTATATTGATTGGCTTCCAACATGGCAAAAAAAGCATCAATACCTTCTATCTCTTTATTGCCTTTCCATAATAAATCTTTCTGTTCGGGAGTCAGTTGATAGTAAGGCTTATGCACCGGAAATCCATATTTTGCAGCTTCTTGAATAAAGTACTTTTTCCATTCACCCATCACTTCACCACGCCAGCAAACTACGGCATCTTCGTAAACAGACAAAGATTTATTGGGAATCACCAAATCTTCATCTATGCCTATCACCCTGCCAAAACCCTCACAGGAAGGGCAAGCGCCAATGGGAGAATTAAAACTAAAAGTGTGGATGGTTGGGATTTCGAACTGCATGCCATCAGCTTCAAAACATTTGGAAAAATTCATGGTTTTTACAGCCTTTTCCGTAAAAAACTGCAAAGTGCAATAGCCATTACCTTCCGCGAAAGCTGTTTCAATAGAATCCGTCAAACGGCTAATACTTTCAGGCGAAGTATCAACCACCAAGCGGTCAATAACCAAATAAATCTCTTGGTTATTGAGATTTTCTTGCGTAAGCAAATCCTGAATATCATGCACTTCATTCGCTATCAACACCCGGCTAAAACCTTTTTTGTAAAGGATTTCTAAGCTTTCTAATAAAGAGTTTTTTTGAAATTGTATAGCTGATAACACCATAAAACGAGTGCCTTCCGGAAATTTTGCAACCGCTTCCACCACATCTTCCACCTCATGTTTCTTCACCAAATCACCGGAAATAGGGGAGTAAGTTTTACCAATACGTGCATACAACAACTTAATATACTCATAAATCTCCGTAGAAGTACCAACCGTAGAGCGCGGATTACGTGTATTCACTTTTTGCTCAATGGCAATGGCAGGCGGTATTCCTTTGATATAATCCACTTCCGGTTTGCTCATACGACCCAGAAACTGACGTGCATAAGCAGATAAACTTTCCACATAGCGACGTTGCCCCTCTGCATAAAGGGTGTCAAAGACCAAGGAAGTCTTACCGGAACCGGATAATCCCGTTATCACTACCAACTTATTGCGTGGTATTGCTACATCAATATTTTTTAAGTTATGTACACGTGCACCTTTGACCAGTATGCTGTTGGATGTTTTATTGAGGATAGGCATATGTTTTATATTTTCGAAGAACCCACAAAGTTAAGAGATTTTTTACTAAATTCGCAGCTTCAACAAACTTAATTATTTATCATGAATACGGAAATTAAGCAAATTGCCCAACGCATACGTGGCTTACGCGATGCCTTAAATGTCCCAATCAATCAAGCAGCTCAGCAATGCGATATCTCCGAAGCGCAACTCAGCGCATACGAAACAGGGGATATAGATATACCTGTCAGTTTTATTTGTCGCTTTGCCAACGAGTTCGGTGTAGATACTTCTACCCTGCTTTCAGGTTTAGAACCAAAGGTTTCAGCTTTTTATGTTACCAGAAAAGGTACGGGACAAAGTGTTGAACGCAGAAAAGCTTATAAATACCAATCGTTGTTTCACGGTTTTCAAAAAGCCAATATGTCGCCTTTCGAGGTAACTGTTGAACCCAATGATAAGTCCGTTACTTTGAATACTCATGCCGGACAGGAGTTTAATTTGGTGTTGGAAGGCACCATGCAAATCAGCATAGCCCATAACGATATTATTTTACATGAAGGTGACAGCATTTATTTCGATGCCACCAATCCGCATGGTATGAAGGCTTTAGAAGGAAAGCCCGTGCGTTTCTTAGCGATTATCGAATCCCATACGAACTAACCGAATAAGCATATTAAACCCATGATAGATCAATTTCTGCAACAAACTGAATTTGCTGATTTTCAAGATTTTAATGATAATTATAAACTGGTAGTACCGGAGAATTTCAATTTTGCATATGATGTAGTGGATGCTTGGGCTGAAAAAGAGCCTGATAAATTAGCATTGCTGTGGACCAATGACAAAGGGGAATGTCGTCAATTTTCCTTTGCTGAATTGAAGCATTATTCCGATCAAGCTGCCTCCTATTTTCAAAGTTTAGGTATTCAAAAAGGTGATATAGTGATGGCCATTTTGAAAAGGCGTTTTGAGTTTTGGTTTACCATTTTAGGTTTGCATAAACTCGGCGCTATCATCATTCCGGCAACGCATTTACTCACAGCTAAAGACATTATTTACAGGAATAATGCTGCCGATATCAAAGCCATTATAGCAGTTGGCGAAGAAAATATTCTATGCCATATTGACCATGCCATGGCGGAATCACCTTCCGTGGAATTGTTGATTTCGGTTGGACCAAAAATCCCGCAAGGATGGCATGATTTCCATCAAGGCATAGCTGGAGCAGCCCCTTTCCAAAAACTTGATAAGGTAAATGAAAATAGCGATCCGTTGATTATCAGTTTTACTTCCGGCACTACCGGCAATCCTAAAATGGTAACGCTCGACCATGTATATCCTTTGGCACATATAGTTACAGCGAAATATTGGCATAATTTGCATGAAGGAAGTTTGCATTTGACCATAGCTGACACGGGTTGGTTGAAGGCCGTTTGGGGAAAGCTCTACGGTCAATGGATAGTGGGTTCGGCAGTTTTCGTTTATGATCATGAAAAATTTACGCCGGCCGATATACTTGGTATGATTGAGCAATACAAGATTACTTCGCTTTGTGCACCGCCGACTATTTTCCGCTTTCTTATCAGGGAAGATATGTCGGGCTATGATTTATCGTCTTTGGAGTATTGCACCATAGCCGGAGAGGCGCTGAATCCTGCTGTTTATGAGCAGTTTTTGAAACTTACGGGTATCAAACTTTGCGAGGGTTATGGTCAGAGTGAGACCACTTTAACCATTTTGACTTCCCCTTGGACTACCCCAAAACCCGGCTCTATGGGTTTACCTAATCCGCATTATCACATAGATTTGCTTACTGCTGACGGGCGTTCTGCGGAAGTAGGTGAACAAGGTGAAATCGTGGTTCGCACCGATCAAAACATTCCCATTGGCTTATTCAATGGATATTATAGAAATGATGCCTTGACAAAGGAGGTTTGGCATGATGGCATTTATCATACGGGAGATGTAGCTTGGCGCGACGAAGACGGATTTTTCTGGTTTGTGGGTCGCACCGATGATGTGATTAAAAGTTCCGGTTATCGCATTGGCCCTTTTGAAGTGGAGAGCGCTTTGATGACGCATCCTGCGGTGGTAGAATGTGCTGTAACCGGCATTCCGGACGAGATTCGCGGACAATTGGTGAAAGCTACCATTATTTTAGCCAATGATTATAAGGACAAAGCATCAGAAGCATTGATGAAGGAAATTCAGGATCATGTCAAGGAAGTGACTGCTCCTTACAAATACCCACGCATCATTGAATTTGTGGAAACCCTGCCTAAAACCATCAGTGGAAAAATCAGGCGTACAGAAATTCGAGAAAAAGATAGGGATGTATGTGAATAGCTAAAACCTTTTGGCAACTAATACTTTGATGCCATCAGGCACTATTTTGATATGAATTTCTTTGCCTTCTTCATAAGGTTCACCATCAAAATGGAAAGGACCGGGAGCATCTCTATACAGACTCACAGAGGATTTACGCAAGCTGGTCATCAAGAAATCTTTATCTATGGTTTTGGTAAATAATTGCAAGGCAATGGATGGGATGGAGATAAAAGGCAATTTTCCAAGAATGGAGATATCCATCAAACCGTCCTGCACACTGGCTTTTGGAGCAATATAAGCATTGTTTCCCCATTGAGAAGCATTGGCGAAAGTGATTAAAAAAGCCTTGACTTCCATGTCCATATCATCGGCCTTCAATCTATAAGTCTGGGGTTTATAATTAAAATAGCCCTTAACTACTTTTTCTACATAAGTAAGCATTCCTCGCCTTTGGCCTTTGGCAAACTCAATACTCACATAAGCATCGAAGCCGGTGCCGCAGGTGCAAAAGAAGGGATGCTCATTCACCATTCCGTAATCCATGTAGATAGCTTCGGAGGCATTCAGTTGTTGAATAGCTTTTTTGACATTCATGGGAATTTTCAGGTGCCGTGCCAAGCCATTGCCGGAACCGGCAGGAATAATACCCAAAGCGGTTTTCGTATGTCGAAGTGAACGCGCGACTTCATTGACGGTACCATCTCCGCCCACCGCCACCACAATATCGTAATTTGCATGTACAAACCCAGCGGCTAATTCACTTCCGTGATGTTGATATTCAGTGAATACAATCTTTGCATCAAAACGTTTCGCATCAAGGTATTGCGTAATCAAAGCCGGATAGTCATCTTTTGATTTATTGCCGGATACGGGATTGATGATGAATGCGATTTTTTGTGGGGGCATGATTTAGATGGATGGATGCTTGAGTATATCAAGCTGAAGTTCATGTTCGAATTCTTCTCTCCTTTTAGTACCGATTTCACCAATATATTTGTCGGTTAATTCTTCTAAACTATAGGTTTTCATCATAGTTTTTAATTTAAAATATGCATTGCAAATTTACATGAACTTTTGGGTAAAAACAAATTTGTGGGTGTTGGGGGGTATGGGTGTGGTACTTGGGGTCACGGAGTAACACAGAGTTTCACAGAGTATCACAGAGTATCACAGAGTTTCACAGAGGATAATGTTTTTTGTAAATGAGGTAAAAGCCCTAAATCAATGCAAAATATTTTTGTCCGGAGGACAATATTTGATTAACCGCAGGCGCAAGCCTGTGGATTAACTGCATCGTTAAGCCTATGGGATACAGACACACAACACCCCCCCCACCACCAAACTATGGGACAAGAACCACCCGAAAACTGTAGTTGCCGTAGCGGTAGTCGGGATTGCGGCCGTTGCGATTCGCCGAGCGGCAGCCCCCGGCATCGCCGCCCCAGCTACCGCCACGCAACACACGGTCCGAACCGGAATTTGGTCCCTGCGGGTTAGTTTGGCTACCACTGCTATAGGTTCCATACCAGTCGTTACACCACTCCCAAACATTGCCATGCATATCATACAAACCCCAAGCATTGGGTGCAAAACTGCCTACAGCTAAAGTTTTTGCCCTATATATTCCCTTTGAATTGTTGTTATATGGGTAATTACCATCATAGTTTGCTTGTGCGGTAGTAAGATTATTACCCGTATTAAAAGGAGTAGTAGTGCCGGCACGGCAAGCATATTCCCATTCCGCCTCTGTAGGTAAACGATAGGTTTTGCCGGTCTTCTGACTTAACCAGTTACAGTAAGCATTGGCATCAATCCAATTTACATTGATTACAGGGCGTTTCCCGCGTCCCCATCCGTTGTCGTTTGGTTTGCTTCTGTTAGTGGCGGTACAAAAAGCATCGTATTGGTCAAAAGTAACTGTATATTTCCCTATATAAAAACCACTTAAACTAACTTGATGCTGCGTTTCATCAGACTCTCTATCTTTTTCATTAGTTGGGCTACCCATCATAAATGTACCTTCTTTAATATAAACCATGTCGATATTGGAACCAGCTGCTGTTTCGGTGAAGTTTTGTGGTTCAAAAAACAAGGCAAAATTAGTTTCTCCACCTGTTTGGTCAATAGTTATATTTTTTGTCGCTGTTTTATCGTCTTTTTCTATTTTAAGTGCATGATTACCAAAAGTCAGACTTCCATGATAAGGTGTTGTGCCCATGGAAACGCCATCTACGTATAGATTAGCTCCTTG
>CAYPYZ010000044.1:0-12397 GCA_964414805.1 uncultured Paludibacter sp. | reverse complement strand
TATACAATTTAAATATTGCTTGCAAATCCTTTAAATCAGTCTGACTAATACTGGCTTTACCATCATGCACTTGGTTGATAAACTTCGCACTCTCAAAGAGCGCAGAGATAACCATAGGGGTATTCAAATCGTCAAACATAGCTTCTTCACACCTTTTGCGCAGTCCGGAAACATCCATAGAAGAAGTTGTTGAGACTTTCAAATGCTGCAATCGCGCATAGGCTTCCATCAACCTTTCCAAGCCTTTTTCAGAAGCTTCCAATGCTTCACTGCTAAAGTCAACCGTACTTCTATAATGCGCTTGTAGGATAAAAAATCGAATGGTCATCGGACTGAAAGCCTTGGACAACAAAGCATGATTACCGGTGAAAAACTCCTCCAAAGTAATGAAATTACCTAAGGATTTACCCATTTTCTGTCCATTGATGGTAATCATATTATTGTGCATCCAATACTTAACCGTCTCCTTACCAAGGGCAGCTTGCGATTGTGCAATTTCACATTCGTGATGCGGAAACATCAAATCCATACCACCACCATGTATATCAAATTCTTCCCCTAAATACTTAGTCCCCATAGCGGAACATTCCATATGCCAACCCGGGAAACCCTTACTCCAAGGTGAGTTCCAACGCATAATATGTTCAGGTGCAGCCTTTTTCCATAAGGCAAAATCAATACTGCGGCGCTTTTCACTTTGACCGTCTAACGCACGCGTAGTCTCTAACATTTCCTCAATATTCCGCCCTGACAATTTTCCATAATGATAATCCTGATTGTATTTTTCTACATCAAAATACACAGAACCCTCACTCTCATAGGCATAACCGGCATCCAATATTTTTTGTGTAAACTCAATCTGTTCAATCACATGCCCGGAAGCATGCGGCTCAATACTCGGCGGCAAAACATTCAACAACTCCATGGCTTTGCGGTATCTATTCAAATAATACTGCACTACTTCCATAGGCTCCAACTGATCTAAACGGGCTTTTTTGGCAATTTTATCTTCTCCCTCATCAGCATCATTTTCCAAATGACCAACATCGGTTACATTCCTCACATAGCGGACTTTGTAACCCATATATTGCAAAAACCGGAAAAGAATATCGAAAGTTATGGCCGGACGAGCATGTCCTAAATGTGGATCGCCATAGACGGTCGGACCACAAACATACATGCCCACATGAGGAGCATGTAAAGGTATAAACTGCTCTTTTTTACGTTTTAATGTGTTGTATATATGTAGTAGGTGTTCCATACAAAATAATTTATGCATCAATAACTAAAACAAAGTCCCTGTGTCTCCAAGCCGAACTTTTCCAAGATGTTTATAAGCCAATTCCGTTGCTTCTCTACCCCTTGGCGTACGCTTCATAAAGCCTTCTTTTATCAAAAATGGCTCATATACCTCTTCTATAGTTCCCGGATCTTCACTTAGGGCTGTCGCAATGGTATTCAAGCCCACCGGACCGCCACTAAATTTATCGATGATGGTGGTCAGGATTTTATTATCAATTTCATCCAAACCAAACTTATCAATATTGAGCGCTTCCAAAGCATATTGAGCAATGGCTATATCAATTTGTCCATCTCCTTTTACTTGCGCAAAATCGCGTACGCGCCGTAGCAAAGCATTGGCAATACGAGGAGTACCGCGACTTCTACCGGCTATTTCTTTGGCAGCATCATCTGCAATAGGGATGTTCAACAAGCTGGCAGAACGCTTGATAATACCTGTAATAATCGGCGTATCATAGTACTCAAAATGACAATTGATTCCAAAACGTGCCCGCAACGGAGCAGTCAACAAACCACTTCGCGTAGTTGCACCTATCAATGTAAATGGATTAAGATCCAATTGAATAGAACGGGCAGAAGGACCTTTATCTATCATGATATCAATACGATAATCCTCCATAGCGGAATAGAGATATTCTTCAACTATAGGACTTAAACGATGGATTTCATCAATAAACAATACATCATTGGTCTCCAAACTTGTCAGTAAACCCGCTAAATCACCGGGTTTATCCAATACTGGGCCTGAAGTAATTTTAAAACCAACATTCAATTCATTGGCAATAATATGGGATAAGGTAGTCTTTCCCAAGCCCGGAGGTCCATGCAATAATACATGATCCAATGACTCGGTACGCATGCGAGCGGCCTGCACAAAGACTTTCAAATTATCAACTATCTTAGTCTGACCACGAAAATCAGCAAAATTCTCCGGCCTTAAAGAGGATTCAAAATCCTTCTCTATATTATTGTCGCGTATGTCAAAATTATCCTGATCCATAGATGATTATATCTTTTACTTTACCTGCTGCCGCAATGGCTTATCATAGTTTTTCTTGTTGAGTTAAATGCTTAAACACATCTTCTATAACCGTTTCTAAAGGTTTTATAGTCATCAATTTATTGTCTAATTGCAAAACCTTGTCAAACAAAGCTTCCCTAAAATCATAAGTGGCACTCAATACAGCTTTCAAATCTGTTTCTTGCTTTTCAATTACTAAATCTAATGCTTGCGCTAATTCCTGAAAATCAATAGCTTTTAACAGTTCAACCTCAAAGCGAAATTTTTCACCCACAGAAGAATCAAGCTGGTTGATATCCTTAAAATCCGCAGCAATCTCACCTTGATGTATAAGGATTACCCTGTTGCACAATGCTTTCACTTCTTGCAAGATATGGGTACTCAACAGAATAGTCTTATCTTTCCCAATCTTTTTTATCAATGACCGTATCTCCTCCAACTGATTGGGATCTAAGCCCGTAGTCGGTTCATCCAAAATCAACACCTTAGGATCGGGTAAAATTGCTTGCGCCAACCCTACCCTTTGCTTATAACCTTTAGATAATTGTTTGATCTTTTTATGAGCTTCCGGCAACAAACCTATCTGCTCTATAATCTCCTCTACCAAAGCTTTTTTATCCGCTTTTATACCGTAAATTCCAGCTACGAAATGCAAGTATTCCCGTACATACATATCCGGATAAAGCGGATTATTTTCAGGTAAATAACCTATCAATGCGTTGGTCTTGGTTCTATCCGTCTTCACTTCCATACCATCAATGCGCACAGAACCAGCATCATAGCCCAAACTTCCGGTCAGAATACGCATGGTAGTCGTTTTACCTGCTCCATTCGGACCCAAAAACCCCACTATCTCACCCGTAGCAATCTCAAAACTGATATTATTCAATATCAATTGTTTATCTATAGTCTTGGACAATCCTGTGATTTGTATGGACATCTTATAAATTAATTTCCTTTGGCGAATGCCTACAAAAGTACTAAATAGCAAGCTATATTTAAAATAACTTTGCCATACTCAAGCCATCAGACCATCCAATAATGCTATATAAATTTCTATGGCATCCTCTAATTCCTTGATGAGCACGTACTCATTGGCTGTATGCGAACGAGCAGAATCGCCTGGACCCATCTTCACACTCGGAAAAGGCAGCAAAGCCTGATCAGACAATGTGGGCGAACCAAAGAGTCTGCGCTTAAGACTTACAGCCCTCTCAACCAAGGGATGATCCAAAGGTGTAGCTGTAGAACTTAAACGGGTTGAACGGGGTGAAATCGTACAATTTACGTTTTGCACCACTATATCAAGTATCTCCTGATTGCTGTACATTTCATTACTACGTACATCTACTACAAAACTACAACTATCCGGTACCACATTATGTTGTGTACCCGCTTTAATTTGTGTTACAGTCATTTTCACAGGACCTAAAAACTCCGTTTGTTTAGGAAAAACATAGTCTTTAAACCAAGCAATATCCTGCATAGCTTTGTAAATAGCATTCTCGCCTTCATTGCGTGCAGCATGGCCGGCTTTGCCATAGCTCACACAATCCAACACCATCAAACCCTTTTCTGCCACAGCAACATGCATACCCGTTGGCTCTCCAATAATAGCAAAATCTATTTGCGGAAGCTCCTGCAATAAACTACTAATCCCTTTCTCACCGGAAATCTCTTCTTCCGCCACGGCAGCATAAATCAGATTATAGGCTTGCTGTTTTTGAGTTAAATAAAAGAATACCTGCAACATCGTCACAACAGAAGCACCGGCATCATTACTACCCAAACCATACAATCTACCATTATCCACCACAGGCAATAAAGGATTATACGTCCAACCCGCCACAGGCTGCACCGTATCTATATGCGAACACAACATGAAAGTTGGCAAATCCGCATCAAAAGCCGGACTCATCAGCCAGATATTATTATCCTTACGATGAGGCGCATAGCCCTGCAACTCGATATAACGCTCCAACATATCCGCAACTTTAGTTTCTTCTTTACTAAAAGAAGGGATATTAATCATGTTTTTCAACAAAATGGAAGCTTCTTGTTTATATTCTTGATACATAGTTGTTAATGACAAAATTTAAAGCTGAATCAATGTGCCACTCTCTTGATCTATCATATCAGCGCGGGTTATCACCACTTCCTGAACACCCAATTGCAAAGCATCAAAAGCATTATGCAATTTAGGAATCATACCTGCATGGATAATTCCTTTTTGAACATAATCCTCAAAAGATTTGGTATCCAGCAAGGCGATTACACTATCTTCATCTTTCTCATCCAATAATACACCCTTCTTTTCAAAACAAAACATAAGTTTGACATGGAAGTATTGAGCCAATGCCTTAGCAGCTGCACCCGCAATATCATCCGCATTGGTATTCAACAAACCGCCTTTTCTGTCGTGGGTCAAAGGTGCTAAAACCGGCACAACATCTTTACTAATCAAATCGGCAAGTATGCTGGCATCCACCTCTTTAACATCACCTACAAAACCATAATCTATAGGATGGGGAGGACGTTTTTCAGCATACATATAGTTCAAATCTGCTCCGGTTAAACCTAAAGCATTCAATCCCAAAGTTTGCAAATTGGCTACTATTTGTTTATTGACCAAACCGCCATAAACCATGGTCGCCACATCCAACATAGCCGCATTGGTGATACGCCTACCATCTATCATCTGATTTTCTATGCCTAAGCGAGCTGCCATTGCGGTAGCAGAACGTCCACCGCCATGCACCAAAACTTTATAGCCTTTTATCTTGCTGAATTTAGCAAGCAATGCTTGTAGCGATTCAGGCTCTTCAACAATTTTCCCCCCTACTTTTATAATCGTTAGTCGCTCCATCTTAAAACTGAATTAAGGTATGTATATCCTCTAAATTATCTATGCCTTGCAACTTATCTTTCCCTTTCAGAAAACTCAGTTCTATCATAAAACTTGCATGAATTTCTTTAGGATTAAACATGTTGATTAACTTCAAAGCCGCATTAGCACTACCTCCTGTTGCCAATAAATCATCATGCAAAAGCACAATTTCACCTGCCTCAATAGCATCCTTATGTATTTCCAAAGCATCTTGTCCATACTCCAAATCATAAGAGTAGGTGTAAGTCTCAGCCGGCAGTTTTCCGGGCTTGCGCAAAAGCACAAAACCGGCATTCAAGCGATAGGCTAAAATACTACCCAAGACAAAACCGCGACTTTCAACCCCTACTACCTTAGTAATGCCTTTATCCTTATAAAGTTCATACAAAGTATCAGCTAAATAACGTAATATATCCGGCTCTTTCATCGCTGTGGTAATGTCCTTAAACATCACACCGGGTTTAGGAAAATCAGGAACATTGCGAATGGAATCAATAACAGTTTGAATATTCATCTTCTTATTTTTATATGCGATTAAATTTGTTTTTTTACATGGTTTATTGTACGATTTGCATACTTATTTTTACGATTTGCACCCTCTACAAATCTACAGCTTCTAATAAACGCTTGATAACTACTTGTGCTGAAATTTCGCGATTAGCAGCTTGGGGAATAACAATGGATTGTGGACTATCAATCACGGCATCGCTGACTATCATATTGCGACGGACGGGTAAACAGTGCATAAAATAGGCGTTATTCGTAACAGCCATTTGTCGCTCGCTAACCGTCCAATCCCTATCAGTACTTAATATCTTTCCATAATTTGGATCTTGATAAGCAGCCCAGTTTTTTGCATAAATAAAATCTGCTCCTTCAAAGGCTTTCATTTGGTTATATTCCACCTTGGCATCCCTAACAAACTCATCAGCCAATGCATAGCCTTCCGGATGCGTAATCACAAAATCGACCTCCGCTTCATTCATAAAATCAGCAAAGGAATTGGGTACAGCCTGTGGCAATGCTCGCGGATGCGGCGCCCAAGTCAATACCACTTTAGGGCGCTCAACTTGCTTATATTCCTCAATAGTAATGAGATCGGCAAATGCCTGCAAAGGATGTCCGGTAGCCGCTTCCATACTGAAAACCGGTTTGCCGGAATGCTCAATAAATTGCTTTAATATAGTCTCGTTATAGTCATATTGCTTGTCCTCAAACTGTGCAAAAGCACGTACACCTATCACATCACAATAAGTCCCCATCACAGGAATGGCCTCTAAAATATGCTCCGGCTTATCACCATCCATAATGACACCCTTCTCGGTCTCTAACTTCCATGCTCCCTGATTAATATCCAAAACCATGGTATTCATGCCTAAGTTCATACCTGCCTTTTGAGTGCTCAATCGCGTACGCAAACTGGCATTGAAAAACACCATCAACAAAGTTTTGTTTTCACCAATATGTTTATAGGCATACCTGTCTTTTTTAAGCGCTAATGCCTCGTGCAAAGCAAGTTGTAGATTCCCGAGATCTTTTACGTTCGTGTAAGTTTTCATATTTATGTATGACTGTTTTTTAAATTTCAATTTTATTTGGGTTGCATTACCACCAAAGGAACTAACATTTCCTCTAAGGAAATTCCTCCATGCTGAAAGGTGTTTTTGTAATAACTTACGTAATGATTATAATTATTGGGATAAGCAAAAAAATCCTCATTCCCTGCAAAGATATAGCTTGTGCTTACATTAGGTGAAGGCAAACCAAGCTTTTCAGGATCAGTTACTTCAAAAACTTCCTTCTGATTATAACTCAAATTCCTACCTAACTTATAGCGTAAATTTACATTGGTATTCCTGTCACCTATCACTTTAATAGGATTTTTTACCTGTTTGGTGCCATGATCGGTAGTGAGAATAACCTTATAACCCCTTTTTGCAATGGCTTTTAATAACTCTAAAGTCCCGGAATGCTTAAACCAAGAAGTAGCCAACGAACGATAAGCCTCCTCATCATTCGCCAATTCTCGCATCATTTTAGATTCCGTACGCGAATGCGAAAGCATGTCTATAAAGTTCAGCACGCAAACATTCAAATCATTGGTTTCCAATTGCGGCAAGCGTTCTATCAACTTTTCACAATAAGAAGATTCATTGATTTTATGATAAGAAAAACTATATTTCTTCCTAAATCTTTGAATTTGCGTTTCAATCAAATCCTTTTCATTCAAGTTTTTACCTTCCTCCTCATCTTCATCCACCCATAAATCCGGAAACATCTGCTGTATTTGCAAAGGCATTAATCCTGAGAAAATAGCATTGCGCGCATATTGCGTAGCAGTAGGTAAAATGCTGGAATACATGCTTTCTTCCGTGAAAACATAAAATTCGTTCAGCATCTTGCTAATGACTTTCCATTGATCATACCTGAAATTATCTATCAGCACAAAAAAGACTTTTTCACCGGCATCCAACAAAGGAAAGACTTTGGTTTTAAAGATATCCGGACTAAGTAATGGTCTGGTTTCAGGAAAGTTAAACCAATCTTTATAGTTCTTTTTCACAAACTTATTGAAAGTACTATTCGCTTCGGTTTTTTGCATCTTCAACATTTCATCCATGCCACTATCCGTTTCCGAAAGCTCTAACTCCCAATACACCAATTTTTTATAGACCTCTACCCAATCTTCATAGGACAAAGAATCGTTGATTTTCATGCCTATGCGTCCAAAGGCCGATCGATAGGAAGAAGTGGTATGTTCAGTTTGTATTTCCTTACGGTGAATATTCTTCTTTAAAATCAATAAAATCTGACTTGGATTCACTGGTTTAGTCAAATAATCAGAAATTTTACTACCAATAGCCATGTTCATCAAATTCTCTTCTTCGCTTTTAGTAATCATCACCAAAGGCACATTGGGGTCAATTTCCTTGATTAAAGGAATAGTTTCCAAACCACTCAAGCCAGGCATATTCTCATCCAAGAAAATAATATCAAAATTTTCTTTGCTGCATAAATCTACTGCATCCTGACCATTTGTCACCGTAACTACCTCATAACCTTTCTCTTCCAAAAAAAGCACATAAGCAGTCAGCAAATCTATCTCATCATCAGCCCATAAAATTCTATCTTTTTTCATCTTACTTACTCATTTAAAATGATTATTTTATCCTCCCCGATTCCATTTCAACCTTATAAATCAAGTAATCATCAAAGGTAAATCCCGAACGGATCAAAGCAAAATTTTGTTCCGAAATCACTAAAGGAAACACATCCAAAGCATTGATTAAATCATCTATCTTATCATCTTCATAAATGGCAGACAGATACCAATCAGCATCAGCGTAGCTATCAAAAGTATAAACAGAAACAGCATTTCTCTCTTCATCTATCTTGCTGATATTCAAATCAAAATCTTGCAATAAAAACTTGGAGAAATTAAATATAGCCAACTGGAATTGCAGGTCATACAAAGCCTCCTCCGGCTCTTTGGAAACCAATATTACCCTATGCATAGTCTCCTTATCGGCACTAAAAGCTAAGTTAATTTCATCTACCCGCTCTTTACTTGCCGTCACTTCACGGCGTTCGAGCATACTGCCATGCGTAGTACCTTTTTTCGCTTCCCTACCCTGCTTCATCAAAGCAATCATATCCTTGGAAATACTGCTGATATCACTTTCGGGATACCGGTCAATCAAGGCATATAATTCATCTTCAAACATAGCCTGACTCTGCGTTTTTCCAATACTCAAAGCTTTCAAGAAAAGGAATTTCGGCAACAAAGGACTACCTGGATATTTACCATTAACTAACTCCACCACATCAAAAACTTCCCTGAAATTACTTTTATTAAATGCCTGATAAGTAGCTTTATAAAGCGAATCCTGTTCGACAAACATCCGCTGCCTATCTTCAATATAATTCGGATTACTCAATAAAACAGCATGTTTAGAATCCGGGAACTTACTCAATAATTCTAAACGGTAAGTCTCCGCATCGTATTTTTTATCAGTTTTCATCAACACCAAATACGATTGATATAGGGCATCCGGCACATATTCATAGCCTTTAAATCGCTCATTATATTCCTTGAAAGTCTGCAAAGCCAATTTATAATCTTCCAATTTATCCTTATAAATCATACCCATATTGAATAGCGCTTCAGCCCATAATTGATTGGAATGCGCTATTTGCTCCTTAGTAGTAGGTATTTGTTGCAGGTAGTATTCCGGACTATCCTTATCTAAAACCTGTCTCGGTTCGTCTATTTCCACTTGCGTAGAATCATTAGCAGCGACCTGCAAAGAATCGCTCATGAATGCCACTGAATCTTTAGCCAATTCCGCTGCCGTTTCTTCATCAAACAACACCGAAGTTTTATTGGTTCGTCTCCAATTATCTTCCAATTTCCTTCTTCCCCAACGAGATTGAAACTCAGTCTGACCGCTACGCACCAATGCCGGATTATAGAAATACCATTCTTGTTGCGAATTACCACCGGCAAATTGTGGTGCTGCCGACTGCGATGCCCGTTCAATATTATCCTCTATACGTTTTTGCATTTTCTCTTCGCGCTCTGCTGCTAATTTCTCATCCAAAGCTTTCTGAGCCAAATATGCCTGAATACTTTTCAGCCTTTCTTCCGGAGATTTGGCGGACAAACGCTGCAAACTATCTTGTAGTAAAACTATTTCATGTTGCACTACCAATTCAGATAAAACCTCTGCCCTTTTGGAAACACGCGGATAATCATCATCTTCCACCGTAATGATTTGCGAAGCTTCTTCATAACAAGGTTGCGCATCAACATAGGCCTGACGCTTATAGTGCAAATCGCCCATATCAATCAATACCACAGCCTTATCCAATCCATTTCGGGTACTGTTATCAATAGCTTCTTGGAAAAACTCTATCGCTTTAACTGTGTCTTTTTCAAGCAAATAAGACTTAGCCATAACATAATAGATCTGATCCAAATAATCGCGGTTGTTGAAGTTTTTCGCCATACGCCTTAAATCACGACGGGTATCACGCATATTATCCAAAAATAAGGCAGCCTTATTAATCTTTGCATTAAACTCCATTTCGTAAGGCGGACTCTTTTTTATCAATGCTGCATAGGCATCAGCAGCCTTTTTCTTCTGATTAGTTTGTTGATACAACTGAGCCAACAAAAAGGAATATCGAGTCTTTAAATACTTATTTCTTTCCCTGCTTTGTGCCATTTCCAAAAATGGAATAGCTTCCCTATATTGCTTTTTCTTCAATAAAAGATCCGCATAAACAGACGCATAAAGGTCAGTATTTTCCCCTTTCAACATATCTTGATTCAACTTCGACAAAATCTCTTCAGCCTCGTAAATCCAACCCATTTCAGCGTAAGCACGTACTACCCACAATTGACAAGTAATGCCTAAGGCTTCATCTTCCTTAAAATGACGTGCTATATAATTGAAAGTCCCCACCGAACCCAAAAAATCCGCTTTATAAAATTCAGCCTTGGCTAAAAGCATCCAAACCTTGTGCATATAAGGATTATACTCCTCTTTTTCCATGAAGTCCTTATAATTCTTACGAGATGCCCTACGCGATTTATACTTAGGCTTAGTCTTCATTGAGCGGGTCTTAATGGCCTTGCGACATTTCTCTATGGTGCGGTCAAACTGGCCGGTAGCTACAGAAGCATTGCTATGATTGCTGATAGGATCCATATGGATGATATGCCCGTAATCATCTTGATTAGCATCCCGAATAGCCTTGATACCCTCATCAAAGCTCGTCTTCCCATTAAAATGTACATTATAACGAGTGTTAATCGACTGAACAGTTCGTGTCATTCGAGTGTTCTTGTTCATGGAACAAGCCGTTAGCAACAGCATCAGAACAGACAAAAAAATGATATGTTTGTATTTCGACTTCAACCTATTTGGATAATATGACGAGGAAAATGTTATACTTTAGCAAAACGCTATTGATAAAACAGCTGTAAAGCTTTTGTATTGTATTTTAACTTACAAAAATAGCTAATTTCAACCATAATTGAGTAATTTTGTGCGGAATAATTTCTTTTGAACTATTTAATATTGTATTAATTATTACTGAATCGAAAAGATAAAGACTTAGAAAAAATAAAATCATGTGGGTACTTTTATCTATATTAATTGTTTTTGGTTTATCACTTATGCTCATTACTTACGTGAATAGAAAGCGTAAACCCCTTGAGAATATTGAAGTAATCATCAATATGGACGAGGAATGTTGCGGGGCACATGAGGTTTGCGAACATGATTCTTTACTTAATAGCAATGATGAAATTATTTATTTTGATGATGAAGAATTGGACGAACTTACCGGCATTGAGCATACTCACTACACAGTTACACAAACCAATAAAATCGCTGATGTTTTTTATACTTTACAAGAAAAGGATGTTGCCGGATGGCTGAGAAGTTTGCAACTGAGAAATATTGACCTTCCGGAAATGATAAAAGAAGAAGCTTTGCTGATAGTGAGCGAAAGGAGAATGGCCTGAAACCGTTATAAAAGCAAGGCGAGACTCTTCTCAAAGTCTCGCCCCGTGTAGGTATTAGTTCCCTTTTAAGGTATAAAAAGATTGTGTTGTTTAGTTAACATTGCAAAGGAAACTTTAATTTTGACCTTGCGCAAACCCAAAAATAGGTTATAAAACATGTTTTTGCCATCTTGATGAAAAAAAGCTGCATTTTAACTTAATAAATCATAAAATCATATTTTGCAAAATTAGCTGTATCTTTGCTTCATGAAATTGACTACAATGATACGATATTTTTCAATCATAAGCTTTATTTGCATAGTTTTTTCTTGCCAATCGGTTGGTAAGCAGCAAAACAATCAAGCAATGCCAACGTCTACAATCCCCTCATTTAAAGCTGATTCTGCCTATGACTTCATACAAAAACAGGTGGATTTTGGTCCGAGAGTGCCCAACACAAAAGCGCATCAATTATGTGGCGAGTATTTAGCAGAAAGCTTGAAAGGTTTTGGTGCAATACTGACAAGTCAATATGCTACGCTCACAGCATTTAATGGCGATAAACTCCAAGCTCGCAACATCATAGCTTCTTTTAATACGGAACAAACCAATAGAATTTTGCTGTTTGCACATTGGGATACGCGCCCATGGTCTGACCACGATCCCGACCCCA
>CAYPYZ010000043.1:9487-12458 GCA_964414805.1 uncultured Paludibacter sp. | reverse complement strand
GTAAAATACCTCATACCGGGAATGTACCAAAATTCTACAAGGATCTTCGGGGTAACACGAAAAATGTTACTGCTAATTTTACTTTAGAAAAACAAGCTAAAGATAATTTCTTCGTTTTAACTTCTATGGCGGATCCACAGCCCTCAACGGCAGCGGATTTAAAACGTTTTCAGGAAGAGGCTATTCCGGATATGGCTGCATTAAAGAATTATTACCCTGCCAATACCGCTATAGTAGGTACTTCTGCCGGTGATATTGCATGGGATAATGCATCTTTATACCCATCTATAAGTTCTTCACTAAGTAAATTATCCTATCCATATTTTCAAGTGATTGGAAACCATGACCATGACGAAACGGTTAAGAATAATGACTATAAAGCTTCTCATAAATTTGAGGATGCTTATGGTCCTGTATATTATTCCTATAATCGAGGTGATTGTCATATCATAGCACTTGATAATATTGTTTATAGAGCCCGTACTGATTATGATGAAAAAATTACGCAAGAGCAGTTAACATGGGTACAGCGCGATTTAGCACATGTTCCGAAAGATAAGTTTATTGTCATTGCCATGCACTCACCTGGGTACACTAATACTACAACTGCAAAGACATCTAATATTGCCAGTTTAGTAAGCCTTTTAAATGGTTATAAAGCTATCTTCATTTCCGGTCACGTTCACAGAATGAGGAAAGTAGTGCTATCCAATAATCTTACCGAATATACCTTAGCGCCAATGATGGGTTATAAATGGTCTGGAGATATTCATACCAATGGTTGCCCAATGGGATACGGTGTGTTTGAATTTACGGGTAATCAGCTTACCAATTATTACTATATGTCTACTAAAAGGGATCCTGATTATCAGATGAATCTTTTCCCTGTAGGAGCAATAAGTGCTTATCCTAATAGTGTGGCAGCTCATGTATGGAATCATGGTACCGGTTGGACAGTCCAAGTCTATGAAGCCGGAGTGCTTAAAGGGAATATGACCAAAGTTTCAACGATAATACCTACTGCCGATGACCATTATTTAGGCTCGACTTTACCTGTTAGAGATCCTAACTTAGAGCCTACAAACTCACCTTTTGTGTTTTTATACACACCCACCAATAAAAATGCAGAGATTAAGGTTGTTGCGAAAGATCCTTTTGGAAATGAATATGTTGATTACCTCAATAAAACACCGGCTAATTCTGAAAGTAGACAAGTGATTTTTGCCGAAAGTGGCGGTCAGGGTGCTGATCCCGCTGTGGGTGTAACCACTTGGAAAAATTGGCAAAACACAGCATTGACGTTTAATGCCGGTGGCTGTCCTGAAATACCGGACTTAAGAAACACCTATGAAAGCTCTGATGTAACGCGTAGTAAAACTACTGCAACTGCATCGGGCGCTAATAATATCTATTTCAAAGCTGAAACTCCAACCGGTAAAATGCGTGGATTTGGAGTTTATGGAATTGATGCCTCAGGGTTTAGGGATTTAGAAATATCCTTTAACTATAATAAGCAAAAAACCGGAGTTAAAGGCTTGATTGATGTATATTTCTGGAATGGATTCAAGTGGGTACAAGTGGATTCACATTTAAAAGAAAAAACACAAGCAGCAGGTTGGTATCGCAGTCCAAATATTAAATTACCTCCAGAAGCTGAAGTTAGTAGTCTGAGACTTCGTTTTGTAAAACCAGCTTATACAGATGGAAGTATAAGGTTAGATGATATTTATTTAACAGGTATACCTAAAATGCTGAATGCTCCAAGTCTGAAATCCGCTGCAAAGCTATCCAATGATAATTTCATCCTTTCTTGGGATGCTTATCCGGGAGCTACTAAATTTTTATTGGATGTGTCAAAAAATGCTGATTTCGTAAGCAGTTCAAGCCTTACTACTTTAGCGGCTTGGACTTTCCCATCTCCATATGTAAGAGGTACATTGGCTAAGCCTGATATTGCTTCTGCTAATAATGTTAATAAATATTTGAGCTCTACAGCTTCCGGAAATGCAACCGAAACGGCTATTTATCCGGCAGGAGGAGCTTATGGTAACGCAACAAACCCACCGGCTGTATCTTCTACAGGTTGGCATGATGGTGCATATCATAAGCATTTCCAAATAGATATAGATGCTACAGGGTTTAGTCAACTGACTTTATCCTCATGGAGCTATTCTTCAGCTGCCGGTCCTAAAGAAATGCGTGTGCAATATAGGATAGCTGCCAACACTCCTTGGATAGATGTTCCTAATAGTAAGCTGGCCATGCCTCAAGCTGCTTACGGTGCCACCAGTAAGTTAGAAGGCTTAGCATTGCCGGATGCATGTAATAATCAGAAAAACTTATCTATTCGTTGGGTAATGACAAGCACACTTCGAACTTCCGGAGAAGATCCATATATTGTGGGCGCAGGTGGAACCAGTCGTGTATCTAATATTTATATAAAGGGTAAACCTGATGGCTGTATTAGTGGCTATAGAGGATTGTCGACAACAGGCACCTCCCATACTTTGACGAATTTGGATGCCAACACAACTTATTATGCAAGAATACAAGCTACCGATGGAAAAAATATCTCGAAAGTATCGAATAAACTTACTTTCAATACCGGCGAATTAGAACCGGTAGTTGTAGATTATGAAATTGACTTCAAAGAGCAATGGAATTATTCACAAATCTCCGGACACACCGCTAATTGGATAACCAATGGTGCGCAAGTCACACAAGATATGGCATACCATGATGGTAAGCTCTATGTCGTTCACCGCAACAATAGCAATGAAGATAATAAGATCTTTATTGTAAATGCCTTTACAGGTGCTAAAATCGGAGAATTGAATACCACCGCTTGCACCGAAGGGACTTATGCTATCAGCTCTGTTGGTGTTTTAGGTGGAAAAGTCGTGGCTTCTAACTTAGCCGCAACTGGCACAGCAAAACTTATCGTTTATAAATGGGAAAACGACAATGCTGT
>CAYPYZ010000043.1:6776-9387 GCA_964414805.1 uncultured Paludibacter sp. | reverse complement strand
ACGCTTTAATGCAAGCGGTGTATGGCAAGAAGAGATCTCTACAACTCTATTGAATGCACAACATGGCACTGACTTTAACACCTTTAGTTTTGGTGATAAAAAATATGCTGTTGCAGCTGATTATCATAATACAAGTCAACCTGTGGATAAGTTATCTGAAGGTACATTTGCCTTGTTGAATGTGACGAGCGGAATAGCTTCAGCTACACGCGTGAAATACTTACCTACCAATGGTTTAGGCGCTACTCGCAATGCTTCATTTAGATCCAAATCTATTGTTCACGTGGATGGTAATGATGTTCACCTATGGGTGCATATGCCTTCTCAAGGTGCCGCTTATTATCATTATAATGCTGTGATTACCGAACTTGAAAATACTACTGTTCAAGAACATAAGATATATGTTGGCTATAATATGCTGTTTATACAAGGTATAGAAGTAGCTGATGTAAACGTATTTACCTTGACAGGCCAGTTAGTGAAATCGGCACAAGCAGTGAATGAACTCATGATAGATGATCTGAAAGGTATGTATGTGGTGCTTGTAAAAGATGTGAACAATCAAGTGTATACTCAGAAAGTAATCATCAGATAAGTACTTCATAGTATATTATAAAAATGGGGAGTAAGATTATTTACTCCCCATTTTTTATTAGCTTAGCTTTTTATATTACTCATAAGCAAGTCGCAGTTTAGATGCAACACTGGATTTCCCTTGATAAAACACCTTAGCTCTCACTTGTTTACTTTCACAAGCTATTGGTTCAGTCCAAAGTGCAGATTGCTGATTAGGTTCACTACCATCTGTTGTGTACCTGATTTCAGCATTGGGATATATACTATTAGCATATAAAATTCCATTGTCTATCTTGATGCCCGGCTGGCGCAAACGGAAATTTACCTTTTGCGCAGCTAAATAGGGCAATTCATTCAAAGAAATTTTTGTCATATATTGATTCAAAGCATGCAGATAAGCGCTATCCTCGGCATCCTGTTCCCAAACGGGAGAGGCATTCCAAGCACGCTCCACCAAACCGTATAATTTTGGAAAAATATAGTATTCAACCATATCCGTATTTCGAACAGTTTCTGCCCATAACTGCGCCTGTATGCCAATGATGCGGTTTTTACCTTTTGCAGTTAATTTTTCCTTGGTGGCAATATCCAAAACATAATCTCGCGGATTGCCTTTCAAATCTTTTCTTACAGACTTATAAATATTAAAAGGCAAGATATCAAAGGAATTAATCTCATCATAAAAACCTGCCCAATAGGCACCCGGCTCATCTTCATGCTTATTATAAGACTGATCGAAATATAGATTTGTAACATTGGAAAGAATAATGGGATAACCTGCATTGGCTAATTTATAGGGAATTTGGTCGCTGGCACGACTTGGAATAGTGCTCCAGCAATAGCTTAATAAATTGGCATCTTTAAACATAGGATTGGCTGTCAGATCAGGAAGTAAGGCTAATTCCTGCCAACCGGCTAATTGTAAATTTTTATCTGCAATGATTGCCAACACCTTAGCTACAAAATAATCCTTTAAATCGCGTGCATGTTCAATGCCCTCTTCCTCCATCAATTGCAAACAAATCTTGGAGCCTTCCCAAGCGCCACGCGGCACTTCATCGCCTCCTATATGGAACACATTCAATTGCAAACCCGCCTCTTCATACATCTTGACGATCTCCGTTATCACTTTATCTACAAAAGTATATACAGAAGGCAAAGCCACACATATAGTATTATCAGTAAAGGCTTGCGCTGAAAGATATACGGATTCATCATTAAAATCGGACAATAAATACTCTTTTGCCTTAGCAGGATTACTGTCTATATGTTTATAATAACGTGCTTCCATGGCTTTGATAGCTGCTCGCGCATGACCCGGCAAATCAACTTCTGGAATTACCTTCATATGATGCTGATGGGCATATTGTAAAATGTCAATGAAATCTTGTTTGGTATAATAACCATTGGCTGTCGATTCAACATCATTGGGATCCCAACCACCGCCATAGGCCGGATACAGCCAATCTCTTTCTGTTAAGGTATGCCCCCTACGAGAGGCAATGTCTGTTAATTCTTCCAAACCTGGTATTTCCAATCGCCAACCCTCGTCATCCGTTATATGCAGATGCAATACGTTTAATTTATAGGAAGAAAAGATCTCTATTAATTTAAATATCTCATCCTTACCGGAAAAGTTTCTGGTAACATCCAACATGAAGCCACGATGATTGAAATCTGCATAATCATATATCTCCATATTGCTTAGTTCAAAAGGTAAATTATGGTTTTTGATGATTTGCAACAGACTCTGCATACCGTAAAATATACCTTTTGCATGGGCTGAAGCTATGCTGATTTCATTGTCCTTAAAACTTAAAGTATAAGCGTCTATATCATCGGAGTATGCCGAATCCTCTACGTGAATTAGGGTTATTTTAGTGCTACCTACATCATGGATACTACATCCGAATTTACCTTTTAATTGGGATTTGAACCATGACAATTCTTCAGGAAACCTATCTTGTAAATCCTCAATTTGCAAATCTTTGGTAAATTGGAATATCCCATCTTTTGCTTCTATGCTTTTAAAACT
>CAYPYZ010000043.1:0-6676 GCA_964414805.1 uncultured Paludibacter sp. | reverse complement strand
TAAATTACCCAGTTGCTATCCAAAGCTTTTGAACCATTATTGACGATACTAAGGCTATTGTCGTATGCCAATATATCCGTGTAATGGTCCCCCATCTCCCAAACTAATTGAATAGTATTTTTATTGGAGCAAGCAGTGAAGATAAAAATAAAATAGGGCAAAAGGTAAATTGTTGTTTTGCGTAGCATGTATTTATGTGTTTATGGTTTGTTAGTACTTACATAAATTTGAATTAGTTATTTGGCTTCAAATTTATTATCTACAAAAGTAAGCAAATTGTATTTAATAGTCCAAAATCATTCTAAAAACCGAGATCTTTTTTGTAAATTCGCGGCGGATTAAAAAAATTATTATTTATGGCTAAGGAGTTTAAATATCAAGATCCTTTCGCAATGAAAAAGGATGCAACGGAGTATTATTTATTGACTAAAGACTATGTGAGCACCACCGAGTTTGAGGGCAAAGAAGTTTTGAAGGTTGAGCCTGAAGGTTTGGCATTGCTGGCTAAGACTGCTATGCACGATTGCAATTTTTTATTGCGTACTGACCATCAGCAACAAGTGGCTAAAATTTTAGCAGACCCTGAAGCAAGCGAAAATGATAAATACGTAGCCATCACCATGTTGCGCAATGCTGAAATTGCAGCTAAAGGTGTTCTTCCTTTCTGCCAAGATACCGGTACAGCTACTGTTTACGCCAAGAAAGGGCATATGGTTTATACCGATGGCAAGGATGCAGAAGCGCTTTCCAAAGGTATTTATCAGACTTATACGCAAGAAAATTTGCGTTATTCGCAAAATGCCGCTTTGAATATGTATGACGAGGTGAATACCCAAACCAACTTACCGGCTCAAATCGATTTAATGGCAAGCGAAGGCAATGAATATGAGTTTTTATTTATTGCAAAGGGAGGTGGTTCGGCTAATAAATCCTATTTATATCAGGAAACTAAGGCAATTTTAAATCCCGATTCTTTGCTAAAATTCCTTACGGAAAAAATGCAAACCTTAGGTACAGCCGCTTGTCCACCCTATCATTTGGCTTTCGTAATCGGTGGTACCTCCGCTGATGCTTGCATGAAAACAGTAAAATTAGCTTCTACCAAATATTATGATGATTTGCCTACTACAGGCGATGAATTAGGACGTTCTTTCCGAGATATTGAAATGGAAGAAAAGATATTGCAAGCTACCCAAAAATTCGGTATGGGAGCGCAATTCGGTGGGAAGTATTATGCTCATGATGTACGTGTGGTAAGGCTTTCACGACATGGTGCTTCTGTGTTTGTAGGCATGGCGGTGTCTTGTTCTGCCGACCGCAACATCAAAGCAAAAATCAATAAAGATGGTATTTGGGTTGAGAAATTAGAGGATAATCCCGGCAGGTATATCCCTGAAGAATACCGTCAAGCTGGTGAAGGCGATGCCGTGAAAATTGATTTGAATCGTCCGATGAAAGAAATTTTGGCAACCCTTTCACAATATCCTGTAGCTACGCGTTTGTCCTTGAACGGAACTATCATCGTGGGACGCGATATTGCTCACGCTAAATTGAAGGAATTATTAGACGCAGGTAAAGAGCTTCCGCAATATGTGAAAGATCATCCTATTTATTATGCTGGTCCCGCCAAAACGCCGGAAGGCATGCCATCAGGTTCATTTGGACCTACTACTGCCGGTCGTATGGACTCTTATGTCAATCTTTTCCAAGAAAATGGGGGTAGCATGGTTATGATTGCCAAAGGAAATCGTAGTCAGCAAGTTACGGATTCATGCAAACAACATGGTGGTTTTTATTTAGGTTCCATAGGTGGTCCGGCCGCTATTTTAGCCGAGCAAAACATCAAACATGTTGAGTGCTTGGACTATCCAGAATTGGGTATGGAAGCCATCTGGAAAATTGAAGTGGAAGATTTTCCTGCTTTTATTTTGGTGGATGATAAGGGGAATGATTTCTTCAACCAAATAAAGATTGCGCCATAAGCGGCCAACTGCTGAAATATCAAAGAAGCTTCTGCCTTAGAAATTTGTATTTTCTGGCAGAAGCTTCTTTATTGTTTATTTTTATATACAGGACTGTAACTTTAAAACAGCCTATTGCAATTTATACAAAGCCTCTTTGATTCTCTTGAAAGCTTCTTTTAAATTTTCTTCTGAAGTTGCATAAGACATCCGTATGCAGGTAGGTGCACCAAAAGCACCACCACCAACGCAGGCTACATGACCTTCTTCCAACAAATACATGGCTAAATCTCCGGAATTGGCAATTTTTCTTTCACCAAACGACTTTCCTATAAAGGCTGCTGCATCGGGGAAAATATAGAAAGCTCCTTGTGGGTCACTGACTTTCAAACCGTTGATATCATTGGCCAATTCCATCACCAATTGCTTGCGGCGGGTAAAGGCGTCTCTTACTTTTTTGATAAAACCTTCATCATCTATATAGGCCGCCTCGGCAGCTTTTTGTGCCACAGAACAAGGTCCGGATGTGTATTGCCCTTGCAATTTATTGCAAGCAGCAGCTATCCATTTCGGAGCAGCTATCCAACCTATCCTCCAACCTGTCATGGCGTAAGCTTTGGAAACACCATTGATCACTATCACCCTATCTTTGATTTCAGGAAACTGAGCCATGCTTACATGCGTTCCCACATAGTTGATATGCTCGTAAATCTCATCAGACAATACGTAGATATTTGGATATTTAACCAATACATCTACTAAAGATTGGATTTCTTCTTTAGAATAAACACTACCGGTAGGATTGGATGGAGAGCATAAAATCAAAGCTTTAGTTTTGGGCGTGATAGCGGCTTCCAATTGTGCAGCTGTCATTTTGAAATCTTGTTCAATACCGGCCGAAACAATCACAGACTTACCATCCGCAATGGTCACCATTTCAGGATAACTCACCCAATAAGGTGCAGGGATAATCACTTCATCGTCCTTACCGACAATGGCTAAAAGCACATTACAAACAGATTGTTTGGCACCATTAGAACATACGATTTGATCGGGAGCATAGTCCAAATCATTCTCGTTTTTCAATTTCTTGCAAATGGCTTCTCTTAAAGAAAGGTATCCGGGAACGGGAGAATAAAATGAGTAGTTATCGTCTATAGCTTGCTTTGCAGCAGCTTTCACATGGTCGGGCGTATTAAAATCGGTTTCACCTACGCTCAAGTTGATTACATCAATACCTTGGGCTTTTAATTCATTGCTTTTCTGAGACATAGCCAGCGTTTCCGAAGGAGAAAGTGCTGATAGACGTGCTGATACAGGGTTCATATTGTCAATAATAATGTTATAATTTAATTTTCGGTGACAAATTTACATGATTTTCTTGAAATAACTTGCAAAAAGATTGATATTTTTACAAATTAGCAATAATTAGTATTTAGAAAACAGTTTTGTCGCAGGTAAAATTACTTGATAAGTTTTAACCCCGCAATAGCAGATTCTGAATTTGGTTGGATTGTAAGCACTTGATGAAACAATAATTTAGCATCACTCATCGCAGCTAAATTCAATTTTGTCCATGCCAACATCAATAAGGAATCATAATCCAAAGGGTATAAATTAACTACTTTTTCGAAAAGTTTTAATGCAGGTGCATAGTCTTGTCTGTTGTAGTAAATAACTCCTAACCAATAGTTTGCAACGGTATTTTGTGGATCAATTTTAAGAATTTGTTTGTATTCAGCTTCCACTTTATCCCATTGTTCAGTGGCGCTATAGGGTTTCATAATACCGAAGCGAGCCTCTATGGAATAAGGTTTCAATCTAATTGATTTGAGATAGTAAACTTCAGATTTTTTATAATCTTTATTAAGATAATGTAGCCACCCCAATCGAATATTATCGAAATATTCATTGGCAACATACACTTTATTTAACTCATTGATAGCTAAGGTGTATTTAGCTGTTTTTTCTGCTTCGTAACTTTTGTAGAAAGCTGTTTCTCTTGCAGTCTGTTTTTGTGCACTCAATACTGAGCTTATGAAAAATAGAGCGATAAACAGTCCTTTTCTAATTATATTTTCCATACAATACCTCCGGTTAATGAATGTTGATTATAGATAGATTCTTGCGAATACATTTGTTTAATGTCGTAAGTATAATTTAAATAAATGGTCAATGGTCTGTTGACATAAAAAAATGCTGACAACCCAGTTCTGAATTTCGTGTAATCCAATGAGTTGTATATATAAAGACCATTATTATCAATGAAATAATTCAATTTTCCTTCATATATAAAGCCTTCTAACCAAAGTCTATTGCTTAATAACAGACTACAGCTTTGGCGGAATATATTAAATTGCTCATGGTATTCTTCGTTAGCATTATTTGATCCTGATTCAAAAACTCTATAATAGGAAGCATGCAGACCCACAGGAAGATTACCTGCAAAATTGACGCTTGCATGCAAGCCCACTTGTTGGGAATTTACCCGTTTGCTATTATAAAATGCACCAGAACCTGCTATATCAAAACGATGGATTTGTTGTGATAATTTACCAAAAAACGCATGTCCCGGATAAGTGTAGGGATAACTTATCCCTACATAAACATAGTTTACTTCCGGTAGCACGTAATGATAACCCAAACTTAAATTGGTCTTAGGCAGCGGATTCCACGAAGCTAATACATAATACTCATATTGTTCAGTCTTAGTGGTATCGGTGTTTTGATTAAAAAAAGCCACACTTTGGTAGAGATTCAATTGTCTGCCAATCTGACTATTAATACCTATGCGCCTGTATGCCGCATCATGCACTACATTGCTATTCACCATTTTATAACTGTATTCGCTATCTATAGCATCTATCCATCTATAAGTTTGTTGGTGGTAATATTGTAAATCTTCTTTAGAAAAGCCTTTGGAGTAATATCTTGCTAAACTATTTCTACCTAAGTTAGTAGCATTATAGAATAAATACCATTGTGTTATCTCATCTTGCGAATCAAATTTCCATGCTTGTTCATAATATTGAAGACTTTGATAATAATTCTTTTTAATAAAATGTGCATATCCTAAACGTTGACTCAAATATTTGAAACTAATTCCGTTTTTCTTAGCGATTTTTCCTGTTTCAATAAGGGCATTCCATTCGCCTTGCATATATTGGGCATGGGAAAGACTATCCACCATTTGTACTGATATTTTACCATTTGCATACCCTTGCAAATGGTAAAAAACAATGCAAAAGATAAAAATCGACCATCTGTTTATCATTCTAAATTCTCTTTGCATGTATCAATCGGTTTTTAGCTTGGTATTCAAATGACACAATACCAAAATCATTAATATGGATAGAAGCATCTGCCAACTTTCGTGTTCTTTTTCCGATAGAAGTTTGTAGTTGCGTTTTAATTTTTATATCATTTGTGTGATTATTCAAATCTTTAGTCTGAGATATACCTGTCTTCATGAAATTAAAAAACGGACTGGTAAAATCATTGAAGAAGCCAGCCACTTTATTGGATTTATAGAGATGTAAAGGCAGGTTATCAGTGAGTTTTATCGCTGTATCAGACAACAACACTTTATAGGCTGCAAGGAAAAAATAATATAATAAGGAGTTTTTATCCCCATAAAAAGCGGTAAAATAAAACATAATTTTATCGCATATATAATAGGCCACTGCATTGGTTTCCCTGCTATGTAAGTATTTATTATTGAACGCATCCGTATAGGCATCCCAATGCTCGATGACTTCTTTGCCTTTATCATCCTTGTAAACAAACTGCATAAAAGTGTCGGGTAAGATATTAAAGGCCTGAAACAAACTGTTGTTTTGCTGTAAGTTATTGACGGAGTCATTTTCAGCAGGACGACTAAATTGCTTCAAACTATTTTCTTTGGTATTTAAATAATATGCAATGGGGTAATCTGCTGTTTTAGAACCAACTTCAGGATAGTATTGCACTTGGAAATGTAAATGCGGATAAGGGGAACGGCCGGAGTTACCGCATTGTGCAAGCATTTCACCTGCTTTTACAAAATCACCTTTTTTCACTTTCAGAGAATTATTCTTAAGATGAGAAAGTTGCGAATAGACACCCGGAAGATGCTGTATGACAAGGCTGTTTCCCCAATTATGTATAGTATCCACTTCACCCACCAAATTATCTTCTACATAATCGAAAGCCTCCATTATTACGCCATCTGCCGGAGCTACAACGGGTTTTCCAAAACAATAATAATCCTCGCAATAGTCCCCCGACGATTTAAAAGTCTGTTTATTTTCATCCTTTATAACAAAATCAAATGCCTTTCCCCAAGCCTCTTTATGTGTAAATGCACCGTCATGTCCTTGCGAAACCACCCATTCTCCCATAAAAGGCAATTGAAATGGAAAATATAAAAACCTATCTAATCTCTCTTTATTATTCAAATAAGCATAGAGATTTTCTTCCGGAGAATAATGTTGTATAGTTGTCAGAATCAAGCTCTTTTGACTACTACGTTGGCGTAAGAAAGAAATAAAAAGTATAGTTACTAAAGCGTAGGGCAATGAAAAAACAGGTAGTTGCACATAGTTGAATAATTTTGTCAGAAATATCAAAACGATGGAAGTAAGTGGTACTAACAAAATACTCCAAAGGTAAGATGCCTTTGATGGAATTAGGAAAAATCCACCTACAGCCATGGTTACCATCATGAAGTTAGCCCC
>CAYPYZ010000042.1:0-12609 GCA_964414805.1 uncultured Paludibacter sp. | reverse complement strand
GAAACTTGCCCAGCTATTGCAGTCAGTGGGTTTATTTATTGTGCCACCCTTTGTATTAGCTTATTTGTGGAGTGAACAACCCTTACAATATCTGCATCTCAAACGAGCTCCAATCATTGAAGATATCGCTTTTGCAATCCTGATTATGTTTGCCTCCATCCCTGCTATCAATCTGTTAAGTGAAATTAACCATGCTGTCCCTTTTCCAGAAGCTTTATCCTCATTAGAAAGTTATTTGAAAGGCTTGGAAAACCGTGCGGAGGAGCTAACTATGCGCATGTTGAAAGTTGATAATATCACTGGTTTGTTTATTAATATATGCTTGATAGCACTGATTCCTGCCATAGGTGAGGAATTGTTTTTCAGGGGGATAATTCAGAAATTATTGCATACTAAATTTCACGCCGCAACAGCTGTATGGGTTACTGCCATTATATTTAGTGCCGTTCACATGCAGTTTTATGGCTTTATTCCACGTGTGTTGATGGGTGCATTATTGGGGTATTTGTTTGTTTGGACGGGCAACCTATGGATTCCCGTTATCGCTCATTTTGTCAACAATGCTACAGCCGTAATTTTCCATTACGTAAGAGGTGATGCTCAAACTGCCATTTTGGATTTAGAGGAAATAGGTAAATCTGATACCTATATGATAGGCATAGTCAGCATAGTTATAGTAACCATGATGCTGTTTTATTATGTAAAAAGGAAACGAATATTAAAGGAAAAATCCAGAATTTTATTTTAATTCTAAAGATACATTTTTCTCTGTGGTCAGCTTACGCATATTCATCAGTGCATAGCGCATACGCCCCAATGCTGTATTGATGCTTACATCAGTCTTTTCAGCTATTTCCTTAAAACTCAAATTTTGGAAGAATCGCATACGCACAACTTCTTGTTGCACTTCCGGCAGATAGTCTATCATTTTTACCACATCGCGCATGACTTGCTCATTAGAAAGAATATCTTCAATGCTCATATCCACTATATCAGCATGTTGAAAAATATCATAATCATAGCTATCGGCTGAGATAGTCGTTTCGTTTTTCTGTTTCCTAAAATGGTCGATGATAAGATTATGGGCAATGCGGTTGACCCATGCGAGAAACTTGCCACTATCGTAATAACGACCTTGACGAATGGTGATAATAGCTTTAATAAACGTTTCTTGGAAGATATCTTCAGCGAGTTCTTTATTACGAACAATTTGCAAGATATAGTAATAGACCTTGTGTTGATAACGAGTTAACAGAACCTCAAAAGCTGTATTGTTGCCCTCCACGTATGATTTAACCAATACATCATCGGTCAAATGTTTTAGTGCTTTCATTACTGCTCAATTTTTATGTTTAAGCGTAATTTTGTTCTATAGGCTACAGTTTTTAACGATTAAAAATGTTATTTTGGGCTACAAATATATGTATTAGTTCTGATAAAACAAAAAATAGGGGTTTTTTCTATGATTTTTCTTACTCTTATTGGATTTATAAATAAATATGAAAAAATTAATCAGATACACTTACCGCAATTCCTAAGTCGCTAACCCGCTCCGCAATTAGGTTTAGCTCATCTAAACTTATCTTATTCAATTCCTTAGTAGGTGTTTCTCTTTCGAAAGTGTAAATCATTACTTGTTGCGGCTGTATGATCTTCAATGCCTCTAACCAAGCGCTTATTTCCTCTTCCGTTGTATTGTCGATTATGCCATCTTGCAAATCACCTCTCAAAAACATGGTTTGTATGATGAGCTTACCCTCAAATTTCTTGAAATGTTCTATCTGCCATTGGGTGTTGAAAGTCTTGCTGATAGGGCGATTTAACCTACTAACCGTCTCATCAATAGCCGAGTCAAACTTCAAAATATTATTATCAACCATAGTCAAAGCCTTGAAAATATCAGCTTTGTGCATATGGGCTGAATTGGAAAGTACGCTGACTTTAGCTTTCGGACAATACTTATCGCGCAAGAAAAGGGTATCTTCAATAATGGGTAAAAACTCCTTGTGCATAGTCGGTTCGCCATTACCGGCAAAGGTGATATTGTCCGGCAACAATGCATCTGCTATCATTTCTTGCAACTTAGTTTCCAAAGCCCGGTATACATCCTTTCGAGAAGGTAGTTGCGCATCCTTGATTCTTAAATTGAAACCGCATTCGCAATAGATACAATCGAAAGAGCAAATTTTGGCATGGGTAGGTAATAGATTGATACCAAGCGAAATGCCCAATCTTCTGCTTTTTACGGGACCAAAAATTATTTCATTAAAAAGAATCATGATGGTGAAGTTTATATCACAATTTAAACAATACCCGTTCTCCCAAGCGTTTAGACAATGCCTTTTTAACATCCTCTAAGTCCCTGAGTTCATTCATAATACTGCTTTCCAAGATATGATTGCGAGCTTCGGCAGCTACTTTTAAACTAATTAATTTCTCTTTGATAATGTCCGTCAGTAGTTTATGCTTGTATTCATAAATAACCCGCATCGCTAAATCTCGTAGTCGTATCTCCACCGGTTCGGAATCTACCTGCTGGTCATATATCTTGCTCAAAGTATATTTTTCTGTTACCAAATCAGCTGCAAGCTTGGATAAATCAGGATTGGCATGATGTAAAAACTGCTTTTCCGCATCAAAATTTGCTGCTGTATAATGCTCTTCATATGTTTTCAACATCAATTGATGCAGTTGATTGGAAAAGCTTAATTGATTCAAATTGATTTCATGAAAAATAAAGTCAGCCACCAATATATGTTCACCGATTGTATTGTTTTCCGGATCTTGCATCGGCTCTTTCCCCGAACGAATCAACGTCTTTAATATATTCCTTTCTTCTTGGATATAATTGTTGATAAGACTGCTCTCAGGACTTAATTCATCAGTCTTGGGTGGCGGTGGGGTAGTAGTTTGTACAGCAGATTGAGCGTCAGTAGCTTTTTTAAGTTTTATCTTTTGTAGCTTATTAATTTCATGATAAAGCATGGATTCCTCCACTTGCAATAAGTTGCTACATTCCTTCACATATTCCGCCCTGATAATGGCATTGGGAATAATAGCAATGCTTTTCACTATATCAATGATTAATTTTGCTCTTTTAATGGGGTCTTTACCGGCTTCATGAATCAATAAATTGGTCTTGAAACGCATAAAATCCACTGCATCATTTTCAATGATATTTTGTAAATCTGAAGCATTGTGTTTTCTTGCAAAAGAGTCGGGGTCATCACCTTCCGGCAACATCAAGACCTTGATATTCAGACCTTCTTCAAGCAATAAATCTATTCCCCTAAGAGATGCTGCTACTCCTGCTGTATCGCCATCATATATCACCGTTACATTTTCTGTAAAGCGATGTATCATCTTTATTTGAGCGGGTGTTAAGGAGGTTCCCGAAGATGCTACCACGTTTTCTATACCGCTTTGGTGCAAAGACATCACATCTGTATAACCCTCTACCAACAAGCATCTATCAACTTTAACTATGGCCTGTTTGGCATAAAAAATACCGTATAATTCATTGCTTTTATGGTAGATTTCCGATTCGGGGGAGTTGACATATTTAGCTGCTTTTTCAGCATTTTTCAATATCCTTCCACCAAATGCTACTACTTTTCCCGAAAGGGAATGAACAGGAAAAATTAACCTTCCGCGAAACCTGTCGTATAACTGACCATTTTCATATTCGGTAGTAAGACCGGTTTTTATCAAATATTTTTTGTTATATCCCTTTGAGATAGCCGCTTGCGTGAAATTATCGCGTTCATCCAAACAATAACCCACTTTGAATTTTTGGATAATATCTTCCCTAAAACCTCTTTCCTGCAAATAGGATTTACCTATAGATTTTCCATCTATATGATTATGAAGCATGTCGGAGAAGTACTTTTGCGCATAGGCATTGACCACAAACATACTTTCTCTATCGTTGCGTATGGTCTTTTCTTCGTCTGTGAGTTCGCGTTCCTCGACTTCAATATTGTATTTTTTTGCTAAAAACTTGAGGGCTTCATAATAGTTTAACTGCTCATGCTCCATGATGAAATGCACGGAATTACCACCTTTGCCGCAACCAAAGCATTTGAAAATCCCTTTGGCAGGCGAGACGGTAAAAGAAGGTGTTTTTTCATTATGGAAAGGGCATAGACCAATCAGGTTCACTCCACGCTTGCGCAAAGTAACAAAATCCGATACCACATCCTGAATTTGTGCGGCATCCATTATCCTGTCTATGGTCAGTTGGTCTATCATTTTCAATTAGGTATCCCAGCCAATGCCGGCGTATTTACCGAAATCTTCCTCATCTTCATCATCGTCTTCATTCTCAATATCATTGGTGTTAATATCCTCATCCAAAGTATTATCTTCATCTATAGCTTGCGCGAAATTATCTGCTGTATCTTCCTCTTTATCCTCTTCCGTGAATAGGGCTTTATGCTCAATTTCAATTAATTGATTGGATTCTTTGTTGATTTCTGTCCATAAAATATCCTTGAGTTCAGTAATGCCCAAACCACTTACGGAAGAAATAAACACAGTTTGAATAGCTGTAGGCAGATGTGCCTGCATTTCTTTCATCAATTCTTCATCTAACATATCGGATTTAGTGATGGCTAAAATGCGGGGTTTATCAATTAAATCGGGATTGTAATTTTCCAATTCTTGCAATAGAATTTGGAAATCAGCTTGGATATCATCGGTATCAGCGGGTATCATGAAAAGCAAGATAGCATTGCGTTCTATATGTCTTAAAAATCGCAATCCCAATCCGCGCCCTTCCGAGGCCCCTTCAATGATACCGGGAATATCTGCCATCACGAAAGATTGATTATCTCTATAGGACACTATGCCTAAATTAGGTACTAAAGTGGTGAAAGGATAGTCGGCTATTTCTGGTTTTGCAGCGGAAACCACAGAGAGCAAGGTAGATTTTCCAACATTGGGAAAACCGACCAAGCCTACATCAGCTAAGACTTTCAGTTGGAGGACAACGGTTATTTCCTGACTATCTTCACCGGGTTGCGCATAGCGTGGTGCTTGATTAGTGGACGTCCGGAAATGCCAATTGCCTAAGCCACCTCTACCTCCTTTTAACAGTAGATATTCTTGTCCGTGTTCCGTAATATCACAAATAAATTCGCCGGTTTCAGCATTGTGTACTACAGTTCCGCAAGGTACTTCAATGATTTCATCTTTGCCATCTTTTCCAAAACTCCTGCTTCTACCTCCGGAATCGCCATGTCCTGCAAAGATATGCCGAGCATATTTCAGATGTAGCAATGTCCAATAGTTTCTATTAGCTTTCAAAATGACATGACCGCCTCTTCCGCCATCACCGCCATCGGGACCACCTTTAGGGATGTATTTAGCGCGATAGAAGTGCCGCGAACCTGCACCACCTTTACCGGAACGACAATAGATTTTTACGTAATCAACAAAGTTAGAATTTGACATTATAATAAGGCGATTATGAATCAGCTAAGATAAGCAATTTCAGCAAAAGTACATTTTTATGTAAAGAAATAGTATTTTATAAATAGGCAGCCAATACTTTTTGGATTCTTTGGAAGACTTCCTCCATGCTTCCTATCCCGTCTATAGCCACATATTTACCTATGGATTGATAGAAGTTTTTGACCGGAGTGGCGGTTGCTTCATACACTTCAAATCTATGCTTGATAACTTCCATATTATCATCACTTCTACCGGAATTTTGGCCTCTATATAACAAGCGATCGATAAGGATTTCGCGTGGCACATCAATATCTATCATGATAGTCACAGGCTTACCCAATTGATTCATCATTTTTTCGAAAGCAACTGCCTGATTGAGTGTGCGGGGTATGCCATCAAAGACAATCCCTTTGGTATTCCCATTAAAGTGCTCAAGTCTGTCAAATAAAATCTCCATAATCATATCGTCAGGAGCTAAATTACCTTTAGATATCAACCTATCTATTTTACGACCTTTGTCAGTTTGTTTAGCAATTTCATCTCTCAATAGTTCGCCGGTGGAAATATGATTTAATCCACAAGTTTTAACAATTAAGTCGCTTTGTGTGCCCTTTCCACTTCCCGGAGCACCAAACATAATGATATTCAACATAATTTTTTATTCATCAATTACTGTGTAAATACCCTTTAAATTTCTCCCGTAACCATTATAATCCAAGCCATAGCCCACAATAAAATCATTGGGAATTTCCATGGCAACATAATCTATTTGAAGATTTTTTTGCAATGCATCAGGCTTTAATAATAAGGTAGCAGTCTTGATGCTTTTTGCACCTTTTGCACTCAAAGAAAGTAGAATTTTCTCCATTGTAAAGCCTGTATCAACTATATCTTCAACTACCACTACATGTCTGTCGACCACGCTTTCATTCAATCCAATTACCTCTTTGATTTTTTCTGTAGAATACAAACCTTCATAGGATGCCAATTTTACGAAAGAGATTTGGCAAGGAAAATCTATAGTTTTCATCAGGTCGGCAGCAAACATAAAAGCACCATTCAATACACATACAAATAATGGATTTTTATCACGCATGTCCTTGTTGATGACCTCAGCAATGCGTTTAACTGCATTTTGAACTGTTTCTTCTGAAGTTGTGAGAGCAAACTTTTTATCTAAAATTTGTACTACGTCCATTATTTAAGTATTTAAGTATTGAATATTACCAAAAATTTTGACAAAAGTAATAAAAAAAAGGCTACAGCAAAACGAATTTCTCATAGTATTTTCAAAAAGAATAAAGTTTTTTCAAGAAAAAACAATGATTTCTTTAAGAATTTTGCTCTATACAAAAAAATAAACTATCTTTGCAGTCCTCAAAAAATTTTGAGATTCATATAGCATAATAATTCATATAACACTATATAACAATGAAAAGGACATTCCAACCCTCAAATAGGAAGAGGAGAAACAAGCACGGATTTCGTGAAAGAATGGCAACAGCGAACGGTCGCAGAGTGTTAGCTGCTCGCCGCGCAAAAGGTAGAGCAAAATTGACAGTTGCCGACGAAGGACGTCACAAATTTTAATTGCTCAGCTATAATTTAAAGCATAAAGAAAGTAAAAATCGCAAGGTTTTTACTTTTTTTGTTTCTTTATAAGTCTGTTTGTCGAACAAAAGTCATATTAATTCATTAATTTTGGCAAATCATTCTTTGTTAAAATCATTCAGCAAATTTCAATCTTAATTAATCATGAGTTTTAAGACCTTTTGGAAAGAGAGTAGCTTTGCTTTTGTTGTAAAAAGAGTTATGGTAGCTATGGTGATTGTAGTAGTTTTAGCATGGCTAACACTCTTTTTATTAGATAGATATACCCACCATGGGGAGTCAGTGAAAGTGCCTGATTTGCAAGGATTGTTCTTTGCAGAAGCTGAAAGTTTATTAGCGCAAATGGATTTATACGCTGAGGTGATTGATTCCATGTATGTGAAAGATAAACCTTTAGGATCCATCGTTCAGCAAACTCCTTCTCCGGATTTAACAGTCAAAAAAAATAGGGCTATCTATTTAGTAATCAATAAAAAACAAGTCTATATGGTGCCTTTTCCACATGTGACTGATGTGTCATTGCGACAAGCAGAGGCTATACTTAATTCTATTGGTTTACGAATTTCGAATATTATATACCAACCTTCTGAATTCAAAGATTTGGTGATTGATATCAGCTATCAGGGTAAGCAAATAGAAGAAGGAACGCGTATTCCGGAGGGTGCGGGGGTAGTGCTGACTGTTGGAAGCGGCATGGGTTCTTACCAGTCTGTTGTTCCTGATTTGATTGGTATGGCATACCAACATGCGAGAAATTTGGCCTTGGATGCCATGTTTATTATTGGGTCTGTGGATTATGATGAGCCGCCAAACGATGATGAAGAGGCATATGTAGTGTACAGACAAAGCCCTGCTTCCGGCAATGAATCATCAAGTGGTTCGCGTATTAATATTTGGTTGACGAAAGACAGAGACAAGCTTTTAAGGTTAGATGAAGATAGTGTGGATGATCCGTTTTTTTAAAAAGAATAGGTAAAAATGCAAGATAAATATATAGATGATATTGAAGATGAAGATATAGTCGAGCAACATGAGCTTTTTGAACATCATCGTTTTGTGGTCGATAAAGGGCAAAGCATGATGCGCATTGATAAGTATTTGACCAATATCATGGCAGGTACATCCAGAAATCGTATTCAAGAAGCAGCAGAATATGGCAATATCCAAGTCAATAATAAACCCATAAAATCAAGCTATAAGGTCAAACCGGGAGATATTATAACCATTCTATTATCCTATCCTCCGGCTGAGTTTGTGATTATTCCTCAAGATATTCCTATCAATATTATATATGAAGATAAGGACATTATTTTGGTCAATAAACAACCTAATTTAGTAGTACATCCGGGTTTTGGAAATTTTGATGGTACGCTGCTTAACGCGATTGCTTATCATTTGAAAGATGATAAGAATTTCGACCCGAATAGCTCGAAAGTTGGCTTGGTACATCGCATTGATAAGGATACTTCAGGTCTATTGTTAATAGCTAAAACAGAATACGCAAAAAGCTTTTTAGGAAAACAGTTTGCCGATAAAACCACTGAAAGGCGTTATTATGCTTTGGTTTGGGGAAATGTAAAAGCTGATGAAGGTACTATTACCGGTGATTTAGCGAGAGATCCTTATGACAGGATGTTGTTTAAGGTCTTTGAAGAAGGGGAAAATCCTTTGGCAAAACATGCTATTACGCATTATAAAGTCATAGAAAGATTTGGCTATGTAACCCTCTTGGAATGTCAGTTGGAGACAGGTAGAACACACCAAATACGGGTGCATATGAAGTATATCGGCCATCCACTTTTCAATGATGAAAGATATGGTGGCAGCGGTATATTAAAGGGCACAAATACAGCTTATTATAAAGCTTTTGTAAAAAATCGTTTTTATACTTGTCAGCGGCAAGCCCTGCATGCTAAGACTTTAGGTTTTGTGCATCCAAGTAGCGGAGAGGCAATGCACTTTAATACAGATTTACCGGATGATTTTCAAGCCTTAGTGGATATGTGGCGGGGATATGCCAAGCAATATTTAGCAATTTAATCAACGAATTATTCAATTCATACATTTATGAAACCAAATATAGCCATAGTCGCAGGAGGTGATTCCTCTGAATATATTGTTTCTTTACGCAGTGCCGAGGGTTTGATGTCCTTCATAGATCACCAGCGTTATCAAGTATATCAAGTGTTGATAGTAGGTGAAAAATGGGAGGTAAAACTATCGGATAATCAGGCTGTTGCCATCGATAAGAATGATTTTAGCTTTATACTTGAGAATAAAAAAATCAAATTTGATTTTGCTTATATCACCATACATGGTACGCCCGGAGAAGATGGAATCTTACAAGCCTACTTTGATTTATTGCACATTCCTTATTCGAGTTGCGGGGTGTTGGCATCTGCGCTGACTTTCAATAAGTTCACTTGCAATCAATATTTAAAGTCCTTTGGTGTTAAAGTAGCAGAATCAATTTTATTGAGAAAGGGGCAAAGCATTACTGCTCAGGAAGTTGAGAATAGCATAGGTTTTCCTTGTTTTGTTAAAAGCAATATAGGCGGAAGTAGTTTTGGTATTACTAAAGTAAAATCCGGAGATGAAGTGCAAGCTGCTATCGCTTTGGCATTTAAGGAAGGCGATGAAGTGATGATAGAGGCTTTTATGGCGGGCACTGAACTGACTTGTGGCATGTATAAAACTAAGTCTAAAACGACAGTTTTTCCCGTTACGGAAGTAGTTCCTCATAATGAATTTTTTGATTATGATGCTAAATATCAAGGACAAGTGGATGAAATTACTCCTGCCCGTATTTCAAAGGAACTTACTGAAAGAATACAAAATCTGACCGCTGCAATATATGATATTTTAAATTGTAAAGGCTTGGTGCGTATGGATTATATAGTTTCCAAAGATGAGACCATCAACTTATTGGAAGCCAACACAGTACCCGGCATGACGACCACGAGTTTTATTCCGCAACAGGTAGCGGCAGCTAATTTAAGCATGCGCGATGTATTGAGCGACATCATAGAAAATGAGATAGGACAATGAAAGAGAGCAAAGTTTTAAGTTTTGATGCCATTGCGGCTATTATTGAGGATGCTATTGCGAAAGTTGATTTACAAAAAGAGCCTGTGGGTTTGTATGAACCTATTGCTTATACAATGGCGTTGGGGGGTAAGCGGGTTAGGCCTGCCCTGACTTTAATGGCTTGTAATCTTTTTAAAGAGGATGTGCAAGAGGCGATTATGCCTGCTTTGGGTGTTGAGTTTTTTCACAATTTCACCCTTTTGCATGATGATATGATGGATAAAGCTTTGGTTCGCAGGGGGCAACCGGCAGTTTATATCAAATGGGATGAAAATACGGCTATACTTTCAGGTGATTTAATGCAAATTATTGCTTACGAAATGGTGGCTGAAAGTCCGGAACAGCATCTCAAAAAAGTCTTGAAACTATTCAATACCACAGCTATACAGGTTTGCGAAGGACAACAATGCGATATGGAATTTGAGCGTAGAGATAAGGTTGAAGTTGAAGAATACCTACAAATGATTCAGCTGAAAACGGCTGTTTTATTAGGAGCTGCTTTAAAAATTGGCGCTTATATAGGAGGGGCTGTTGAAAAAGAAGCACAAATGTTATATGATTTTGGGATACATATAGGTTTAGCTTTTCAGTTAATGGATGATTTATTGGATGTTTATGGCGATGAAAAGACTTTTGGGAAGCAGGTAGGAGGTGATATTCTGGCGAATAAGCATACTTTTTTGTTAATTAATGCTAAAAAATTAGCTAATTTTGAGCAAAAGAAAAACTTAAATTATTGGCTTTCAGCAGATAATCCTAATGCAGAAGAAAAAATACTTGCTATCACAGATATTTATAACCAACTGAATGTCAAAAAAATATGCGAAGACGCTATGGATTTTCATTTTAAAGAGGCCATCGCTATCTTGCAAGAATTGGGTGTTTCGGAAGATAAAAAACAGGTATTGAGAAATTTAGCTGAAAAACTAATGTATAGGAAGGATTAAATATTTTTCTACCTTTGTCTGACTATTTCAATAACTTATTGTAGAGTTAATCTGTTAAAAAGTCAGCTACCATGCCCTATCGTCGCTTACCCAACACTGATCAATCGCGTATAAAGGCCTTGAAGACGGCTATACGGAAGGACGATCAATTAGATTTCAACAGTAGATTTATTGCTTTCAAGGATATCATTGATGCGCGGAATTTTCTGCCTATTTTTGAGAAGCAGCAGGTTCATTATCAACAAGCTTTTGATAATCAGGTTAATGCCAACAAAAGATATCAACAAATCGTTCACAATGCTCGTTTATACATCTCTCATTTTATACAAGTTTTCAATCTTTCCGTTATTCGTGGCGACATCAAGCAGGAGCATAAATTATTTTATCAATTAGATCCGGAGGTTCATAATGTGCCCAATCTTAGTACGGAGCAGGATTTATTGCATTGGGGTAAGTGCATTATAGATGGTGAAAATGAGCGCATTCGCAATGGTGGTTTACCCATTTATAATCCGGCTATCGCGAAAGTAAAAGTACATTACGAAATTTTCAAAGAATTTAAAACCACTCAAAAGATTCATCAGCAGGCTACAACGCGACAATGGGATGAATTGGTGAAATTGAGAGAGCGTGGGGATGCTATCATCAAGGATATTTGGAACCAGATAGAGGATCATTTCAAAGATTTGCACCCTTATTACCGTTTGGAAAAATGCAAGGAATATGGAGTGGTTTATTATTACCGCAAGGGAGAAGCTATCATCACCAAACCGAATTAGAAGCAGTAAAAATTCTATCCATTTTTATATCATTTTTAGTGGTGGGTACTTGCTTAACAAGTTGCAAATCAAAACCTACTGCCCATTTGTGTGGTATGTCCCTACTACTTAAATAGCTGTCGTAGTACGCTTTACCTCTCCCCAATCTATTCTTGCGCTTATCGAATGCCACACCCGGCATAATGGCGATATCAATTTTTCCTTGATAATCCTCACCCATGCTTGGCTCTTTTAAATGAAGTTGACCGGTTTGCAGTTGTTCTTCGCCTTCAAACTGGCGGAAAATAAGCTTACCTTGTGTGACTATAGGCAATAAAACGGTCTTATGATGTGACCATTTTTTTACAAAATTATGGGTGGGTAATTCATCCGACATCGACCAATACATCAGTATTACTTTGGCTTGTTGAAATTCAGGGGTTTGTTCTATTTTTTCAAAAACGGCTATGGCTTCTGCTTGTTTGTTAGCTTCGTTCAACTCTTTTTTGGCTGTTTTTACGATTTGCCTCAATTGGCTTTTTGCGGCAAATAGCTTCTTTTCAGGAAAGAAGATACATTTAAAATTTTCTTTTAAGCGACAAGTCATGAGGATATTAACTTGATAGGTTTAAAGAAAGTGGCTTATAAAAAGTGATTTATAATTGTCCGGCTTCAACCAAAATAATCACACGTTCCACAATTTTATCATTGCCATGTGCATCGAATTCTGATTTAAGATTAGAACCAAAAAG
>CAYPYZ010000041.1:0-12783 GCA_964414805.1 uncultured Paludibacter sp. | reverse complement strand
TGATTTTCGGACTGTGGGGTAATGTGCCCATTGCCATGGGAAGATGGAGCGTTCGATGTGGGGCATGATGGCAGTGTGGCGACCGTCGGCTGAGCTGATGGCGGCTATGGCGCCTGCTGTGCCGTTAGGATTGGCGGGATAGGCGTCGTAGGCGTAGCGGGCTATGACTTGGTAACCGGCTGTGGTGGCGGGTAACTGCATTTTGCCTTGTCCGTGCGAAATCCAAACGCCTAAACGTGAACCTGATAAACTCTTGAATAAAATGGAGCCGTTTTCTGGAATATCCACGCTGACAAAACCGGATTCGTATTTTTTGGAATCGTTTTGTACGACTTGCATAGACTGCTTTTTATCAGATTGTATCAAGCCTAATTCCAACATTAAACTTAATCCGTTGCATATGCCTAAACTTAAAGTATCTTGCCTTGCGTAAAACGCGTCTAAGGCTTGCTTTGCCTTGCCATTGTACAAGAATTTGGCTGCCCAAGCTTTAGCGGAACCGTAAACATCGGCATTGGAAGATCCTCCTACAAAGACTACCATATTGATATCTGTTAGGGTTGCTCTACCGGATATCAAATCCGTCATATGTACGTCCACGACCTCAAAACCTGCCATATACAAGGCATAAGCGGTTTCTCTTTCGCCATTACTGCCCGTATCCCTGATGATAGCTGCTTTGGGCTTGTTGGCGGTAGTTTTTGGAGCTTGATATAAGCCTGTGAATTGTTCGCCAAATTTGTAATTTAATGGCTGTAATTTGTAGTTTTTAAAACGCTCTAAAGCATGGTATGCACCGCTTTGTTTTTTATCCAATAAATAGGATGGACGATACCAAATATCGCGTAAGTCATCTAAGGAAAAACTATAGGAAAGTTTCTTCTTTTGTATGTCAATACGCCTTTCAGCAATGGGTTTTGCAATATCTGCGTAAGCAATGCCGTAAGATTTTAAGACTTGATTCACCGCTTTTTTATCCTTGATTTGAATGATGACACCGGGGTTTTCTGACAACAAATTAACCGTCATGGATTTGTCTTTCAACTCTTCTAAATTGACGGATAAACCGCCTTGGGTATTGGCAAAGCACATTTCCAACAAAGCTGTGAACAAACCGCCTTCCGAGATGTCATGTCCCGCCAATATCAAATCTTTTTGTATCAATTCCTGTATGGCTTCAAAAGCACGCTTGAAATAGTCGGCATCCTTTACGGTAGGTACTTCCTGACCCAATTTGTTCTGAGTCTGTGCCCAAGCCGATGCTCCCAATTTCTGGGTATCGAAAGAAAAATCTATATAATAAATGGAGGAATCCGCATCGTTCACCACAACTTGACTGATGGTTTTTTGCACATCCGAAACTTCCGCAATGGCAGTAATGATAACGGTTCCGGGAGAATAAACCTTCTCTTCTCCGTATTTTTGTGTCATGGATAAGGAGTCCTTGCCCGTCGGGATATTGATTTCTAATGCTTGCGCAAAATTACTGCAAGCCTCAACTGCCTGATACAAACGGGCATCCTCACCGGGGTTTTTGCAAGGCCACATCCAATTGGCACTCAAAGAAACGGATTGAATACCGTGTTTCAAAGGAGCCCAAACGATATTGGTCAATGCTTCCGCAATGGCCATAACCGAACCGGCTTCTGCATCTACAAGAGCCACCATAGGCGCATGTCCGATAGCGGTTGCCATGCCTACCTTGCCTTGATAATCCAAGGCCATCACACCTAAATTGCTGAGGGGCAATTGCAGTTCGCCCAAGCATTGCTGGCGGGCTACTTTTCCGGAAACGGAACGATCGACTTTATTGGTCAACCAATCTTTTGAACCTACTGATTCTAATTGCAATACATCTTCTATATAGCTTTGTAAGGCATTATCATCCCAAGTTACAGCTTCAAAATTCTCTTGGATGGTTTCATCTATCATCACCGTTTGCGGCGATTTCCCAAACATATGTTCCAATTGCAAATCAATGGGTTTTACGCCATCGGCTTGCTCAAAGGAAAAGTGCATATCGCCTGTCGCCTCCCCTACCACATACATGGGGGCTTGTTCGCGCTCGGCTATCTGCTGTAACAGAGGTATATCCGCAGGTTTTAATAATAAACCCATGCGTTCCTGACTCTCGTTACCAATGATTTCTTTGGCACTTAAAGAGCTATCGCCTATGGGTAATTTGTCCAATTCTATTTTGCCACCGGTAGTTTCCACCAGTTCCGAAAGGCAGTTTAAATGTCCACCTGCACCATGGTCGTGTATGGATACCACAGGATTGTGTTCGGCTTCCGACAAAGCGCGTATCACATTGGCTACCCGCTTTTGCAATTCAGGATTGGAGCGTTGAATAGCATTCAATTCTACCTCATTGTCGAAATGACCAGTATCCACGGAAGAACCGGCACCGCCACCCATGCCGATGCGGTAGTTATCACCCCCGAGTACCACGACTTTATCGCCTGCTTCGGGTTTACCTTTAATAGCATCACGACTATTGGCAAAGCCAATCCCACCAGCCATCATGATTACTTTATCATAGCCGTATTGCTTGTCGTTTTCTTGATGTTCAAAAGTCAATAAAGAACCGCAAATCAATGGTTGACCGTGTTTGTTACCGTATTCGGTAGCCCCGTCCGAAGCCTTAATCAATATTTGCTCGGGGGATTGATAGGACCATTTTCTGGACTGTATAGCGGCCTCCCAAGGCTTTTGAATATTTGTCTTAAAATAAGAATCGGCTATCAAGGAATTGCGGGTGTAGGAAGTCATATAGACAGCAATCCCTGCTAATGGCACCGCTGCTTTTCCACCGCCCATGCGGTCGCGTATCTCACCTCCGCTACCGGTAGCACCACCATTGAAAGGCTCAACAGTAGTAGGAAAATTATGTGTTTCCGCTTTCAATGACAAGGCCGATCTTATGTCTTTGGTCGCATACACATCCGGTTTATCAGCTGATTTTGGAGCAAATTGCTGTATTTGAGGTCCTTTGATAAAGGCTACATTATCCTTATAAGCCGAAACTATCTGATTGGGATTTGCCTCGGAAGTCATGCGAATCATTTTAAACAATGAATATTCCTTTTCTTCACCATCTATAATGAATTTTCCATTGAAAATTTTATGTCTGCAATGTTCTGAATTAACTTGCGAGAAACCAAAGACTTCGGAATCTGTCAATTTCCTACCTATCGTTTGACTCACTTCATTCAAATACTCCACTTCATCCTCGCTCAGAGCCAAGTCTTCCGCTTTGTTATAAGCAGCAATATCATCTATATAAATAATTGCTTCCGGACTTCCGGGTTTTCTAAAAACATTTTGATCCAAACCTTTGTAAACACGCTCCAATAACACATCATAACCCTCTTGGTTAATCAAAGATTGCGCTTGGGCTAAAGGTTTAAACTGCTCAACCCGTTCCACATCCTGCACACCAATATTCGCCACAACTTCAGTGGCCGTGCTACCCCAAGGCGTAATCATTTCTCTGGAAGAACCAATATAATCGCCTGTCAGTATTTGAGCATCCAAAAGTTCAGCATTGCCAAAAAGCCATTGCAATTTTTGAATGTCATTATCTGATAAGGGTTTGCGAGTTTGTACAGCATAAATAAGCTGCTCGGGGGTTTGAAAGAATTGAATCATTGTGTATTAATTTTTAGACGGACAAAGGTAAAAATTTTTCGTTTTTTGAAAATAAATCAATGTAAAAAAACATTTTATTTAACAATAGCCAATTTTACCTTTTTACCCAAAAAACCATTTATGTAATTCACCAAAACATTCTTGGTACATTTTATAGGCATCATCTATGATTTTCAAAGCAATATCTTTATTTAGAAACTCTTTGATAACCACGGTTTTATTCTCCATTTTGGTATAATCTTCAAAGAAATTCATAGTCTCCTGTATCATATGCTCTGGTAAATCCGAGGCATCATTGATATAATTAACGCTTGGATCGCTGGCAGCTACCGCAATAATTTTATCGTCCGCCTCGCCATTATCCAGCATGCGCAAAACGCCTATAACTTTGGCTTCTACAATGCATAAAGGTACGACTTCTATACGTGATAAAATCATGATATCTAACGGGTCATTATCATCGCAATATGTTTGTGGAATAAATCCATAATTATGGGGGTAATAAACGGAGGAATATAATACCCTATCCAATCGCAACAAACCGCTTTCCTTGTCCAATTCATATTTGGCACGGTTGCCTTTAGGAATTTCAACTACTCCTTTAATGATTTCAATTTTCTCTGTCTGTGGCACTACTTGGTGCCATGGATTAAAATTACTTCTCATAATATTGTTAATATTTGTGCGCTATGTTCTTTAGTTTTAACTTGTTTAGGATTGATAATTTGTTCTATTATGCCATTTTCATCAATTATGAAAGTTGTGCGAAACATTCCCATATATTTTCTGCCATACATGGATTTTTCACCCCATGTGCCGAATATTGCTGATAGTTTTTTATCTGTATCTGCTATTAAGTCAAAAGGTAAATCATGTTTTGCAATGAAGTTTTGGTGCGATTTTTCGCTATCTGCACTTACGCCAATAACCTCATATCCTGCCTTTTGCAAGTCAATATGATTATCTCTTAAATTACACGCTTGGGTTGTACAACCCGGTGTATTATCTTTAGGATAAAAATACAATACTACTTTCTTTCCTGGAAAGTCTGAAAGCTTTATCTCTTTACCATCTTGATTAACTCCTAAATAATCAGGAGCTTTATCTCCAATTTTTAATGCCATATACTTCCAATATTTAAGGAATAGTTTAATAAAAAATACGGCATCTCAAAAACTTAGCTTTTGAGAAAGCCTTAATTCATTGATAATTTTTCAATTGCAAAACTAAGCAAATCAACAAAAAGATACAATTTTACTTTTTGCCCCCTTTGCGTTTCTTAGCATAAGATTTCTTCACAAAAGATTGTTTATGAAGATATTGCAAGCTCTTTTTTACACTTTCAAGTGGTTTTAAATTGTATTGCTCAACTTCCACAACTACATGTTGCAATCCCGCTTTGGCAGCATTTTTAAAAATAGCATCAAAACCCACCATACCACTTTCGCCTAATTCTTTATCATCTTTGATATGTAAGACTTCGAAGCGTCCGGGATAAGCGTTGAAATAATCTACAGGACTTTTACCACCTCTAACTACCCAATACACATCCATTTGGAAGAAAACTTTATTAGGATCGGTGTTTTGCAACATGTAATCATACATCAATTGACCTTCTATTTCAGTAAATTCAAAGGCATGATTATGATAGCCAAAACGTAATCCTTCCGCATTACATCTTGCGCCTATTTCATTGTAATAATTACAATAGGCTTTTAGGTCGGACAAATTATCCAACTTCGGCATGGAAGGCATCACGATATAGGTCATACCTGCTTTTTTATGCGCACGAATTGCCGTTTCCCACCAAGCCCAGATTTCATCCCAATCGGTTGTTGTTATATCATCAGGCAACACTTTTTTAACGTGAGAAGATAAGGCTGTCATACCATTTTCAGCCAATGCATCAGCAAATTCCACCGGGCTTAAACCGTAAAATTTACCATTATCATAAGAAGCAGCTTCAACGCCTGCATAACCAAGTTTACCAAGCGCTTTGATAGTTTCACTGAAGTTTTGTTTGATATCAGCCCTCAAAGAATATAACTGTAAGTAAATATCCTTTTTAGGTTTAGCAGCTGATAAAGAGCTGAATGTCAACACAGACACCAAAGCTATTAAGAGTATTTTTTTCATAATTAAAAAATTTATTTGATATTTTGTACGATTTGCACCCCATGCAAATCGTACAAAATGCCATTCATATCTTTACTAAAGAAAACGGATTTATATCAGTTTGTTAATTGCTGAAACACCGTCGTTTTAATCAAGTATTTTGATTTTGATATTTCTATACCATACATCATCGCCATGGTCTTGTAGACCGATAAAGCCTTCTTGATTTTCACCACCTGCATTGATAAAGTTTTCCCATCCTGCAAATTTACTATTATCAATCATTGCTTTCCAGTCGTCAGTCCACAAATGATATTCAAGTACATTTTCGCCATTTTGCATATGAATCACTGTGCCTTTATATACTAAGACACCACCTGTATTCCACTCACCATAAGGATTTGAATTTTGGGGATCAGCAGGAATTAAATCATACAAAGAAGCAGATTTGCGATTGCCATCTTTTCCTAAACGAGCATCCGGATGGTTAGCATTATCCAAAATTTGATATTCAGGAGATGATTTCCAAATAGGGTCACCTTCAACCTCTTGAGCTAAATAAAACACGCCGCTATTACCTCCTTTAGAAACTTTCCATTCAAAGGATAATTCAAAATTTTTGAATTGTTGGTCAAAAATGATGTCTCCACCATCTTTTGCACCGGCTTCACCCATACCTGAACCATTAATTTTAATGGCACCATCTTCTATAGTCCACGCAGAAGGGATGTCTGCACGACCGTAACCGCGCCATCCTTCAAAACTTTCCCCATCAAATAAATTAGTCCAGCCCTCATTATCAGAGCTTTCTTTACTTGTTTGAGGACCACAAGCTATTAAACCCATACTTAAAATTGTTACTGATAATACATACAATATTCTTTTCATAATGTACTTATATTTAATTGTTTATAAAACTTCAAAAAATCACGGCATTTCCGGCAATTTCCAGCCTTTGCGATATTCGTGTTTAATCAAACCATTGGCAAACTCAATAGCATTTACTGGTTTAGTAAATGTTTTGTTAAAAGTTGGATGTCCATCTTTGATACTAAATCCATCTTTAATCATGGTACGAATAGTTGCATTTTCTGCGATATTGGTAAAGCGCATATTTTCACCATCCCAATGTAGTTCTTGATTTAGTCCTTGCAATCTAACGCCAAGTACGCCCATTACAACCATTTCATTGAAAGGACCGGCTTCACTGAATGGAGAAGCTGTTTCCACACGGCTTTCCGGACTCTCTTTAGCAGCTCTAACCCAATCTTGGTAATGATTGGAATCAGGCACTACTCTTAATACTTTAGGCGCATTGGGAACGCGACCAGAAACCAACCAAGGATCTTTGCCGTAGCATCCACAAATTAAAGTATCTTTTGTACCATGGAAAATCACGGCACCACCTGAATTATTAAGGTTTTTTCCAATCGGAACACCTTTCGGACGAGGAGGTTGTAATCCACCATCATACCAATACACTTCAACCTCAGGCATGCCAACTTTAGGCATATTATCACGTGCAGGGAAGGTGTATTTTACGATTTGCGCATTAGGTGCACATTCGGTCAACAAGGAAGTTGAACTACCTTCTACCTTAGTTGGATATCCTAATTTTAGGCCTTTAAACACAGGGTGAAGAATATGACAAGCCATATCACCCAAAGCACCTGTACCAAAATCCCACCAGCCTCTGAAATTCCAAGGTGTATAAATATGATTAAAGGGACGCATGGGTGCCGGTCCTATAAAGGAATCCCAATCGAAAGTGCTGGGTATAGGATCAACTGTTTCAGGGCGTTCCAAACCCTGTGGCCAAATAGGTCTATCGGTGAAAGCCTCTACTTTCGTAATTTCCCCTATCTCACCATTCCAAATCCATTCACAAGTAGTACGTACACCTTCTGCGGAAGCACCTTGATTTCCCATTTGTGTAGCTATTTGATATTTCTCTGCTAATTTGGTTAATAAGCGAGATTCATAGACTGTATGCGTCAAAGGTTTTTCCACATATACATGCTTACCCATAGTCATGGCATCCGCAGCAACAATAGCATGCGTATGGTCTGCCGTAGCAACTACCACTGCATCAATGCTTTTACCTAATTCCTCATACATTTTTCGATAATCGAAATACTTTTTGGCATTGGGAAAATAATCGAACACCCGTTGACTGTATTTCCAGTCCACATCTGCAAGTCCGACTATATTCTGGTTCTGAATTTCTTTTAAAACGGCAAAACCACGACCACCTACGCCTACACCTGCGATATTGAGTTTATCGCTGGGTGCAACTTTGTTAAATTTCTTTCCAAAAACGGAGGACGGAACAACCGTTAGGCCTGCTGCTGCAATGGTGCCCGTTTTTAGAAATTTTCTTCTTGACATTTCTGATGACATATCTCTAATTTTTAATGGTTAATAAAGTGTGTTTTGAAATTATCCTTTAGTAATTATTTGTTTATCCTTGTCCCAATACATAGTCCTGCCCTCTAAATAAGCCCTAGTTCCCATATGGGCAGTTATCGCTTCCTCAAAGGCTTCTTGAATGCCGCATGAGGGCTGTTTATTTTGACGAATACATTCTACCCACTCACGCATATGCAAAAAAGTAGTATTATATCTAACACCTTGCACATAGGAAAACAGTAAACCTCTATCTGCAAAGTACATTTCCGTAGCCGACGACATAGCATCTATACTTTTACCGGAAGCATAACGATAAAATGGCTCTCCCGGCTTGGCAAGACCTTTTTCAATCTTATCTTTATAACGTTTAGAAGCACCATCTATTGAAATATCCAAGCTTTTTCCTAATTCAATGGTAGCATCTGTCCCAAAAATTTTGCGGGATCTTTTGTGCTGACTTGCCAAGGTAGCAGAATATAAAAAACTCAAATTTCTATCAGGAAACTCAAAACTTGTCTGTAACACATCCGGAACAGTACGCCCATCTTTAAAGAAATAAACCCCTCCGGAAGATGTGGCTGATGCAGGTATTCCCAAGTCTAATATATGATTCATGGCATCATATTCATGTGTCAGCAAATCGCCGCTCAAACCTGTGCTATAATCCCACCAACAACGCCATCTGAAAAATCTTTCTAAGCTAAATTTCTCACGACTATCAGGACCTATATACTTAGCTGCACCGGCTTTTGTCATATAATCCATATATTCCTTAATACGTTTTGGCTCGCCTATAAACTGTTGCCAGTCAATGGTATTCGGATTAGCTTCGGGATGAATGTCATATACCCAAGCTCCATTGGGGTCATTGCGATTGGTGCTTGCTTCCACTAAAGTAACTTGACCAATCAAGCCTTTTTGAATGATTTCCTTAGCCCTATGGTTAATTTCTATTTGTCGCCCTTGGTGACCTAATTGGAAAATAACGGGACTATTTTTTACAGCTTCAACTATTTCGTAAGTCTCCGGAACCGTCCAAGACAATGGCTTTTCAGCATATACATGCTTGCCGGCTTTTACAGCATCTATCACCATAGTTCCATGCCAATGGTCGGGTGTAGCTATAATAACCGCATCTATATCATCAGCAGCGAGCAGGTCTTTATAATTTTTATAGATGGTGGGCAAATCGTCAAATTTACCATTTGCACCCTCTTTTTTACGATTTGCACCGGCTAAAGCAGCATCTTTGGCATAGACCTCAAAAATATCACAAACGCCTGTAATTTTGACATTTAAGTCTTCCTGCTCTATAAAATCTTGATAGCGTTTGTTTTGGGAATCTTGTTTAGCTTGTTCTTTCAAGCTATCCACATAAGCAGGAGTAGCATATCCTAAAGCTTGCATCAATTGTTGTCCACGAATACCAAAACCAATAATACCTACGCGGATAGTTTTGCCATTGGGTTGTCTATCCATCATAACCGGAGCAGTTTCAAAATTAAACGGACCACTTCCTTGCTTATTGGAGTGTTCATGTTTAACTTTTTTATAGACACCATAAGCCATGGCGCCTACGACCGGAATAGTTGCTAAAGTCTTTAATGCCTCACGCCTGCCGGTTGATTCCGGTTGCGATTGCTTAGGCGTTTTATCTTGTTCTTTATCTGACATACGAAAATATCAATTAATTACTATACACGAGAAATCTTCTTTTTGAAAATAAACCTATCAAAACCAATATGATAAGAAGATGGGAAAACTTGTTGTACTAATACAGCACCTAACATCACCAAGTTTTTATCAACCCATAAATACGAGCCTTCGGGTGGTATCAGGTATTGCACGCCTATCATAGGGGGGTGTGATAAATAATAAAAACTAAGCAATATGATTGCTCCTATATTCATTAGGGAAGTAAAACAGCCCAATATCATACATAAACCTATGATTGTCAAGCCATACATATTGATATAATTTACCAAATCCATCAGTATAGGATAATCTGTCAGCATAATGAAAAGCGGTGCAAAAAGTCCCTTGGAATCAAGCAAATAAGCATAAGACGACCAATTCGGATTAAACACTTTTGCTAATCCTTCATACATGAAATACCAACCTATCAACATTCTTAAAAGCACCAAAATGGTCAATTGTCGGCGAGAATATTCTTTAATTTTTATCATATAAATTTAATAGCTTGTATTATGAAATAATGCACATATTTTCAATTTCTAAAACTTAACATCAACAGTACCAATGAGAAAATAAGCACTATGACAATCCAGAGAGTTGAGCCGGTAAACATAGAATAACTTGCCAAAATAAGCGACAGGCTCAAAAATAACTGGATACGCAATAGTCTCTTTTGTCGGAAATCAGGGGAATGCGTTTGATACATAGTAATCATATGATGAATCAGCACCCCCACCGAACCTACGGCAAAGATATATTTAAAAACAAAATTACCAAAGAAATGACCGAGAGAACCTACCATAAGTAGAACTAAACTTAAGGCAAATAAGGAGCTTGTGAGTTTATTACGATTGACTGTCTTCAATTTTAAATTATTGCTTGTCCAAGATAAAAACATCTTCATTATTCTTTTTTAAAAAATACTTTTCACGTGCATATTTTTCCAAAAAGGCTGTATCTGTCTTCAATAAATGGATTTGTTTTGTACTTTCTTCAATAGAAGTTTTGTAATATAGGTATTCTTGTTCGAGTTTTTGGATATCTAAAGTCTGTTTTTTCCGCTTTATCAAACTATGATGATCGAAAAAGCTTAAATACACAAAGAAAATCAGCAAAACAATGGTGTATTTATTCACCACTATATGAAAAAATTTTTTCATAAAATTACTGTTTCTCTCGGACATATTTATTTATTTTACCAAAACACACAAAGGTAAATATATTTATCGAATAAAAACTTTTCAACAAATAAAACTTTAACATAAATTACTGACTGGAATTGGTTATATTTGCAGTTTAAAGTATCATTTTCATGGAAAACTTCGTAGTATCAGCAAGGAAATATAGACCTACAACTTTTGATTCGGTTGTTGGGCAGTCCTCTTTAACAACCACTTTGAAGAATGCTATCAAGAACAAACAATTGGCTCATGCCTATTTGTTTTGTGGTCCGAGAGGTGTTGGTAAAACCACTTGTGCAAGGATTTTTGCAAAAACTATCAACTGTCAAAACCTTGGTGATAACATTGAAGCTTGCGACCAGTGTGATTCCTGCGTTTCTTTCAATGAGCAGCGTTCGTTTAATATACATGAATTGGATGCTGCATCCAATAATGGGGTGGATGATATTCGAACACTTATCGAGCAAGTACGTATTCCGCCTCAGGTGGGCAAGTACAGCGTATATATCATTGATGAGGTTCATATGCTTTCGCAAGGCGCTTATAATGCTTTTTTGAAAACTTTGGAAGAGCCGCCCGCACATGCTATTTTTATTTTAGCAACTACGGAAAAACATAAAATTATACCTACCATACTCTCAAGATGTCAGATATATGATTTTAATCGTATTACAGTTGCTGATACCGTTGATCATCTTAAAAATATCGCTGAGAAAGAGGGAGTTAGCATAGATGACAATGCCCTGAATATCATTGCACATAAAAGTGATGGTGGTCTGAGAGATGCCTTGTCAATTTTTGATCAAATTGTTAGTTTTAGCGGCAACAACATTTTATATGAGGATGTTATAGCCAATCTGAATGTATTGGATTACGACTATTATTTCAGATTAGTGGACGCTTTGTTAGCCAATGATATAGTCAGTACTTTGTTGATATTGAATGAAGTTTTGAATAAAGGTTTTGATGCACAGCATTTTATCACAGGATTAAGCACCCACTTCCGCGATTTATTGGTGAGTAAAGATCCACAAACTATTATTTTAATGGAAGTTGGGGCTGATATAGGTAAAAAATACCATGCTCAAGCCCAACAAGCTCAGATGGATTTCTTGATTCAGGCATTAAAAATCAGTAATGATTGTGATTTGAATTACCGCAACAGTAATAATAAACGGCTATTGGTTGAACTTGCCTTAATTCAAATTGCTCAATTGATGAGTCAAAAAAAAAATCTGACGCAACAAGAAGTAAGTAATCCAACAATTCAGCCTATAAATGTTGGACAAAAGCAAGTTGCGAATGTAGCTAAACCTACGGAAAAGACTGATAATCAAGCTAAAGATAGCCAAACTAAAGATAGTCAAACTCAAGATAGTCAAGTTAAAGAAAATATAGTTGTAAAAACTGAAGATACCGTTCTGGAAAAGCCTGTTGTGGAAGTTGCAGAACCTGTAGAGAAACAAGCAGAACCTGTACAAGCATCAAAAACACTCATTTCTATTTCTGTTAGTGCGGGTAGCAAGAAAAGTCCTACGCCAAAAGAAAGTACGCCACAATTAGGTGATTTGAACGAATCCTTTACGGAAGAGGCTTTATTATCAGCTTGGAAGGCTTATGCAGCCAAGGTTTCCAAAAATACGGGCATTGTAAGTTATATCAAGAGTCATATGCCTGTAAAAATTGATGAGCATACTTATGAATTAAGTTTCAGTAATATTTTTCAGGAAAA
>CAYPYZ010000040.1:0-12913 GCA_964414805.1 uncultured Paludibacter sp. | reverse complement strand
GTCCCAGGTAAAATGGGTTCTCCTCGGCCGATTATCTATGGTAAGCTTCTTACGTCCCATGGTCTCTACTTCCTGTATGTTTTTGTGATTAACACACAGTATAGCAGAAGGCTGTGGGACAATTGTTTCCGCGCCAGTATAACCCGTGCAGTTTATTCTACCGCGCGCGAATATCTAGGAGGTATTTATGTTTAAATCAAAAACATTCATTGCAATTTTTTTATTTTTAATGATTGTAAGCATGGCGTCAGTTTTCGGTGCTGGTAGAGTGGAAACAGAGAAGGATGCATTTAAAATTGCAGTAGTCCCAAAGGCATTAGACAATGCAGTTTTTCTTGACACCAAGGACGCTGCTGAAGCAAAAGGGAAGGAGTTAGGCGTTAACATAGAGTGGGTTGGTCCCCAAAAATCGGATGCCTCAGAGCAGGTGAACGTTCTAGAAGGTTTAATTCAAAAAGGAGTTGACGCAATTCTAGTGAGTTGTAACGATGCTAATGTATTAGAGGATGTTATAAACAGAGCTGTTGATTCTGGAATTATCGTCGCAACGTTTGACTCAGATTCACCTAATTCTAAACGCTCCTTTTATATTGGAACCAACAACTACACTTTAGGGGTTACTTCTGGTGAGAAAATGATGGAGTTGTTACCTAGTGGCGGCAATGTTGCCATCCTCACTGGGGTTCCCGGTATGCCTAATTTAGAAACAAGAATTCAAGGATTCCGTGATACGATTAAAGGTTCCAGGCTCGAGATTGTTGCTGTCCAGACAGGGAACTGTGACACTCAACAATCGGTAGACGCAATTGCCCAATACACAACAGCTAATCCAACTTTAGATGCTTGGTGGGTGGTTGGTGTCTGGCCCTTCTTCGCAGATCCAGCGTCAATCCCAGAACTTCGAAAATTTGCTAACCAAGGTGGTGTGACCATTTCAATTGACGCGGTTTATCCCCAATTAGCATACGTGCAGGAAGGGACAATTGACGTACTAATAGGACAGGATTTTGGAAAAATGGGAAGCGACGGTGTCGAAGCATTATACAAAATGTTGACAGGAGACACTTCGATTCCAGATTACATCGATACTGGGTATGTGCTTGTTGATTCGTCAAATATTAAAGAGGTAGTTGAAAGGACAGTGCCTTGGTAACCTGTTGGTCAAGTAATTAGTAAATAATTAGTCAAAAGCCTTTCATTAGACCGGACAATATGGAAGGCTTTTAGACTAATAAAGCAAAACGTTTAAGGTCAAATACAATGCATCTCTCGTATTAAACTGCGTAGGAACATTAATTTTCAAAGGTTACATGTTGGGAAAGATGGGATATACCCATCCACCAATTTGAGAATGTCATTACTAATTTGGAGGAGGAGGGCATGGCATTTATAAGTAAAGATTTTGTGTGTAAAAAAGATGGTAAAGACGTTTATTCGTATTGTTTCAAAAATGCAAAAGGTGCTGAAATGAAAATTACGAATTATGGCGCGATTATTATCTCGATTCGTATGCCAGATAAACATAACAAATTTGATGAAGTTGTTTTAGGCTACGACAATGTCGAAACTTATATTGAGGACAATCCATTTTACTTTGGTTGCATAATTGGGAGATACGCTAATAGAATTAAGGGTGGAAGTTTTTATTTAGGGGACCAAAGAATACAACTAAATTGTAACGAGGGTAAAAACCATTTACATGGCGGAAACGAAGGATATCATCAAAGAGTTTTTGACGGAGAAATTAAAGATAATGCCATTATTTTAACTTATTTAAGCCCTGATGGAGAAGAAAACTATCCTGGAAATCTATTAGTAAAGGTCCGTTATGAGCTAACTGACGATAACGAGGTTCATATTACATATGAAGCTAAATCAGATGCTGATACAATCATAAATCTTACAAACCATTCGTATTTTAATTTAAACGGTGGTAAAAAACATATACTGGACCATGTCCTATTTCTGGATGCCGATTATTATACTCCAACTAACGAAGAATTGATCCCTACTGGCGAGCTCAAGAGTGTCAAGAATACTCCTTATGATTTTAGAGATTCCCACAAAATTTCTGATACGGTTTTTGATTTCTCAAGTAAGGATGTCACAATAGGCAGGGGATATGACATTACCATGGTTATGAATGGTAGCGGGTTAAGAAAGGTCGCCGAACTTACAGATGTCTCTTCTGGAAGAAAAATGGATGTTTTTACCGACCAGCCAGGCGTTCAATTTTTTACTGCTCATATAATTCACCCTGGAACTATCGGACTAGGGGGGCAAAAATATGGTCCATATTATGGAATTTGTTTAGAACCTCAAGTTTATCCTGACTCTCCTAATAAAGAGAATTTTCCCAATTGTGTTTTGAGGAAGGATGAAATCTATACTAATACATGTATATATAAATTTTATAATGAATAAGGATTGGATCTAAGATAGTAACATCAGTTTAAATATACTGAAAGAATGCTTGCATTGTTACAATAATTAGCATTAGTGAAGGATTAAAATTGTGTCAAATAATATTGTTTTAGAAATGATGAACATAGAAAAGTCTTTCCCTGGCGTTAAAGCACTTCAGGATGTATCAATTAGTTTACATCAGGGCATGGTATTGTCTGTCGTGGGGGAGAACGGTGCGGGGAAATCGACTCTTATTAAAATTCTTAGTGGATTGTACAAGATGGATAGTGGGAAAATCCTCATTAACGGAGAAGAGGTCGAAATTAATAGGCCAAAAGATGCGGAATTACACGGCATTTCAGTAATTCACCAAGAATTGAATTTATTTCCTAACATGAGCATAGCTGAAAATATCTTTGTTGGAAGAGAATTTTCGAAACATATTTTTTACGATAACAAAACAACTAATATTGAAGCTAAAAAGTATCTTGAAGCTGTTGGACTGGAAGTTGATGTAACAACTTTAGTAAAGGATTTGACAATCGCTCAAAGACAAATGGTTGAGATTGCCAAAGCATTATCAATTCAATCCAAAGTCATTGTTATGGATGAACCTACATCGTCATTAACCAAATGGGAAACGGAAATACTTTTGGACATTGTAAAAAAGTTGAAACAAAGAGGGACGTCAGTTATCTACATTTCGCACAAACTGAATGAAGTTTTTGAAATAAGTGATCGGATTGTTGTCCTTAGAGATGGTAAATATGTAGGGACCCTTAATGAGGGTGAATTCTCTGAAGATAAACTAATCACCATGATGGTAGGACGTTCTTTTGAAGATTTTTATGAAAAAATATCTTTAAAACCTAAAGAAATTGTTTTGGAAGCAAGAAATATTAAAGTGGGAAATTTTGTAAGGGATGCAAGTTTCTTTGTCCGTTCTGGTGAGGTTTTGGGATTTGCGGGATTAGTGGGTGCTGGAAGAAGTGAGCTATTGAGTGCAATTTTCGGTATTGGGTCAATTGATAAAGGAGAAGTGTTTGTAAGTGGAGAGAAAGTTACAATTAATCATCCAGTAAAGGCAATTGAACTTGGATTAGGATTAGTACCTGAAGATAGGGCACTACAAGGCTTAATTTTAGGAATGACCGTAAGAGAAAATATTACTCTAGCAAATCTAAGAGAAGTAAGCCATTTGGGAGTTATAAAGCGTGAATTGGAAGAAGCGATTGCAATCGAATATATTGAGAAGCTGTCAATTAGGACACCTAGTAGCAATCAACAGGCAAGATACTTGTCTGGTGGAAATCAACAGAAGTCGGTGTTGGCTAAATGGCTTGCAACCAGTCCTAAAGTTCTTATTCTAGATGAACCTACTAGGGGAGTCGATGTAGGAGCTAAAAAGGAAATTTATAATTTGATGAATAAATTAGTTTCTTCTGGGGTAGCGATCATCATGATTTCGTCTGAATTACCAGAAATAATTGGAATGAGTGATCGAATAATAGTGATGCATGAAGGGGAAGTAAAAGGTGAATTATTACAAAAGGAAGCAACTCAAGAAAAGATTATGACAATGATATTAAATTAAAAAAATCAGCTAAAATTCAGGAGCTTTAAGATGAGGAATGACAATTCATTAATAAAAAAACGTTTTAATAATTTTGCTAGGAACTTTCGGAAATCAACCACATTTAGTATTGCTTTAATTCTTTTAGGGTTGTGTGTTTTTCTAACGATAACAACAGGAACAAAGTTTCTTTCTAAGAATAATTTACTTTCCGTTTTTAGGCAATTTTCTTTTACAGCCATACTAGCAATTGGACAAGCACTAGTTATTATAACTGGCGGTATAGATCTTTCTGTAGGTTCTATATTTGCTTTTTCTAGCGTAGTGTCGGCGTTAGGGATGACTAGGTGGGGATTTAACACTTTTGTAGGATTGCTTATTGGCTGTTTGATAGGGGCAGCATTAGGGCTCTCAAATGGATTTTTTATTACAAAGCTGAGGCTACCTCCGTTTATTGCAACTTTAGGGATGATGAGTATCGCTCGTGGTTTAGCTTATGTCGTAACAGGAGGTTTCCCGGTGAGTGGACTACCTTCTGCTTTTAAATTCATTGGGCAGGGGGATATCTTGGGGATACCTTCGCCAATCATTCTGATGCTGATTTTAGCAGTAATTTTTGGATTTTTTCTGCATAAGACTATAATTGGAAGGCGAATATATGCAATTGGGGGTAACCAAGAGGCAGCAAGGGTGTCTGGTATTAGGGTGGATAGAATAAAATTGCTTGTTTATACCCTTTGTGGGTTATTATCCGCAATATCAGGACTAGCAACAGCTGCCAGGCTTAATGTCGCTCAATCTACTGCTGGGCAGGGTATTGAAATGGATGCGATAGCTGCTGTCATAATTGGAGGGGCAAGTCTAAGTGGAGGAATTGGAAATATTGCTGGCCCTATATTAGGTGCTGCCATCATGGGAATTATTCGGAATGGTCTCATTCTGTTAAATGTGACCGCTTATTGGCAACAAACAGTTATTGGAGCAGTGGTAATTATTGCAGTTACTTTCGATAAAATGCGTAACCAAATGGCTGACTAAACTTATTTTTCATTGTTACTAAGAAGAACTTAAGTTAGGTAAACTGGCATAGCTATCCAATTTTAATTGTTGAGATCTTAAGGATATTTAGGAAAATTTTCAGCTCAACAAGCTCTTTAACTTCCAAGCAAGGTGATAGAAGCAAAATACCCATTATGAGGTTAAAATTAGTAATAGAAAAAGAGTTCAACTTGTTGATAATCAGTCGTTTTGAAAAAACCTTAAATATTTGTATAAAAATGAAGAATGTCATGTCGCAAAATGAAGTGATAAATTATTATAACATAATAAAATAAAAGTACAAACAGTGATTAAGTCTCTTATAAATAAAGTTCCTTGACAAACTGACGTGGTGGGTATATTCTTAAAGGGTGACTAGTATTGTGCAACTAGTAAAAATTGAGTAAGGGGTGTTTCCCTTACGCCATACAAAGCCTCATTTATGAGGATAAATGAAAGGGGGATTATATGAGTAAAAAAGCACTAATAGTTCATGGTGGTTGGGAAGGGCATGACCCTGTTGAGTTTTCCGAGTTTTTCAGGGACTTCTTGAAAGATCAAGGTTATGAGGTTGAAGTTTCTGATACGTTAAAATCTTTTGAAGATGAAAAGAAACTAATGGGTCTAGACCTAATTATTCCACATTGGACAAATGGAACCATTACATTAGAGCAATACGCTCCAGTTGTTAAAGCTGTAATGAATGGAGTAGGTTTAGCCGGAATTCATGGGGGTATGTGTGATGCTTTCCACGACTGTATGGACTGGCAATTTATGACAGGGAGTCAGTGGGTAGCACATGCTGGAGGTCAACGCCTTCCATACACTGTAAATATTAAGCATGGGAGCCATGAGATAGTTGAAGGGCTAGAGGATTTCAAAATGGAATCGGAGCAATATTATATCCACATTGATCCAGCGGCTAAAGTATTAGCTACCACTAGGATGCCTGTTGGGAAAGGACCCTTTATGCCTAACTTCGTTTCTGACATCGATCCAGAATCAGGTTATGGAGTATGGAACTTTGATCTTGAAGGAGCATCAGAAGGTCCACACGTGTTAAATGGAAGTTTCGACATGCCAGTTGCCTATATTAAGTACTACGGAAAAGGGAGAGTATTTTATACATCACTTGGGCATATCATTGAAGATCTTAAAGAACCCCAATTAGTTAAACTGATGCAACGTGGTTTGCTGTGGGCTTCAAAATAAAAAAGGAGATATAATATTATGGAAAAAGTTAAAGTTGGACTAATAGGTTGTGGAAATATCTCTGATATTTATATCCAAAATTCTAAAAATTTTAAGTCATATGAGATTGTGGCCTGTGCAGATCTCATCAGAAGCAGAGCGGAAGAAAAGGCAGAAATGTATGGGATTCCCAAAGTTTGTACAGTTGAAGAAATTATGAAAGATCCTGACATTGAAGTAATTTTGAACCTCACTATACCTCAAGCACATGCTGAAATAAATATAAAAGGGATGGAGGCCGGAAAGCATGTCTATTGTGAAAAACCTTTAGCAGTAGATTTGAAGGATGGTGAGCGCACTATGGAAGTAGCTAAGAAAACAGGCCTAAGGGTAGGGTGTGCCCCTGACACCTTTCTAGGTGGGCGACTTCAAATGTGCAGAAAAATTGTTGATGAGGGTTGGTTAGGCAAAATTATAGGTGGCACAGCCACAATGTTATGCCCAGGCCATGAAATTTGGCACCCCGGACCTGATTTTTACTATAAAGAAGGGGGAGGGCCTCTATTCGATATGGCTCCTTATTATATTACAGCTCTTCTCTCCCTCCTTGGGCCGGTTAAGCAACTTTCAGGAACTGCAACCACCACCTACGAGAAGCGTGAAATAAAAAGCGAACCCTTAAAAGGGGAAATTATGGACGTTGAAGTCCCAACTTATATTTCTGCTAATTTAGAATTTGTTGACGGAGCAGTAATAAATTGTATTTTCACTTTTGATGTTTGGGACTCAAAATTACCACGACTAGAACTTTACGGGACTGACGGAACATTATCAGTAGATGATGCAGATCCTTATGGAGGGCCTAATACATTTGAAGGAGCTATAAAGTTTAGAACTAAAAATGAATCAGACTGGCTTGGTTCCCCAATGGTTTTGGGATTGCCTAGACGACCTGAAGCAACTGAATGGCCCAGAATTCCCACCCTTTTTCAATACAATGGGAACAATAGGGGACTGGGGCTAGCAGACATGACCACGGCAATCAGAAATAATCGTGAGCATCGTGCTAATGGTGAAATGGCTTTACACGCCTTAGAGGTAATGCAAGGGATTTATGAATCTGCTAGAACTAGCAGTTTCTATAAGATGAAAAGCTCATTTACAAAACCAGAGCCATTGGATCCTAATTTACCTGAATATGTCTTAGATTAAATGATTTAAAAGTCTCAGAGTTGTATGTTTGGTACAACAAGGGAAAATAAAAGGAGGATTTTATTATGAAATCAAAAGTTTTCGTTCTAGTGTGTGCACTTTTACTTATTTTCAGCATCACATCTATCTCTGCTGCTGGTCAAAAGGCAGCTGATGAAAAACCTCTCATTGGGTTCATAAGCAACTCTACCGCAGATTTCTGGAACTATGCTGCCGCTGCTGTAGAATCCCTAGAGGAGGAATTAGGTGTAAAAGTTGATTTCTTGATGCCACCAACAGGTACCCCTGAAGAGCAGACAAGATTTATTGAATCTCTCGTCGCTAGGGGAGCAGCTGGAATTGCTATTAGTGCTGCTGATCCAGCTAACATGACCCCCTACCTTAAACAAATTGTTCAAGACGGAATTCCTGTAGTAACTCATGACAGTGATGCACCAGATTCAGGAAGGCTAGCGTACGTTGGTCTAAGTAACTATGCTAGTGGAAGAATGGCTGGTGGCTTAATTAGAGAATTGCTTCCTACCGGCGGAAAATTCGTAATTTTTGTGGGTCACTTAGACGCACAGAATGCTGTAGAAAGACGCCAAGGGATCATCGATGAACTTAATGGTGAACCATATCAAGATACTTACCCTGGATTTATGACTTCCGATGGTTCAAATATCAAACTAGGAGATAGGGGGCAGTGGACTTTAATCAGGACCATGATTGATCATGGAGATGCGTCTCGCGCTAAAGCAAATGCTGAAGATGCGATTTTACGTTATCCTGATATGGACCTGATGTTTGGAATGTGGAGTGCAAATGGTCCAGCAATCCTAAGTGCTCTAGGCGATGCTAACATGCTTGGAAAGATGAAAGTTATTGGATGGTCGCAAGAAGAGGATTTATTGCAAGGAATTCAAGATGGTCATGCCTATGCAACAATGGGCTCAGATCCATTTAATTATGCTGTTGAAGCGATCTCAATTTTAGCAAAAGTTGCTAAGGGCGAAGATCCCGGAATTCCAGCCAGTAAATTTGTTGAAGTACCTGCAATAATTATTAAGCAAAGCAATGTTGATGAGGTTTGGGATAATTATAGATTGCAATTGAATGAGGGAACGAAGTACCTCAAAGAGCGAGGATTAAAATAATATAGAAATCTTCTCTCAAGTTGTAATTCGAAAGAATAAAAGGAAAGCTGGAAATATTTCCGGCTTTCCTTTCAAAGAGGAGACAAATAATTAATAATTTTGTGCTGTTTGAATGTAGATAATTCAAAAAAGCAAATTTAATTCTTTTAAAGGGACATTAAGAGTTGTATTCTTAGTTAGTGAGGTAGCTGGACATGAATGATAGTAGTGAAAAGGGTTGGTCTTTGGAAGGAAAGAACTCTGTTATACAAAATAAAGCTAGTTTTAATTCAACCAACGATGTTGAACAGTATGCCCTCGAAGTGAAGAGAATATCTAAGTCTTTTCCCGGGGTAAAGGCTTTACAAGAAGTTGATATGTATTTGAAAAAAGGAGAGGTTCTTGCTGTTGTAGGAGAGAATGGTGCTGGTAAAAGTACTTTAATGAAAATTTTAGCAGGAATCTATCAAGAGGATAGTGGGGAGATTTTTGTTGAGGGAGAGCAAGTTTTAATTGAGAATGTGCAGCAAGCGTCTGCTTTAGGTGTAGCGTTAGTTCACCAAGAACTTAATGTCTGTGACAACTTGTCAGTCGCTGGAAATGTCTTTCTAGGTAGAGAGCCTGTAAGGAACAAAATTTTTAAAATTATTGATAGAGAAAAGATTAATAAAGAAACTGAACTTATTATCTCTGAAATAGGGTTAAAAGTGGATGTTACAGCTTTAGTCAAAGATTTATCTTTGGGAGCTCAACAACTTGTTGAAATTTCTAAAGCCCTTTCAATAGACGCTAAAATCGTAATGTTTGATGAACCTACAAGTAGTCTTTCTGGAGCTGAAACAAAGCGCTTGTTTAAGGTGATAAAGGAATTAAGCAAAAGAGGGGTAAGTTGCATTTATATCTCCCATAGACTAGGCGAGGTCAAAGATATTGCCGATAGGGTAGTAGTATTAAGGGACGGTAAAGTTTCAGGGACTTTGGAAAAAGAGGAAATAGATCGTGATTCCATGATTCGTTTAATGGTAGGAAGGGACATAGAAAAAATGTATGAGAAAGACCACTTTTCTACAGAGGACGTACGAATGGAACTTAAAAACTTCGTAGTCCCGAATCAAGCCCATAATCCAATAAACCTTACAGTCAATAAGGGAGAAATTGTTGTTCTGTCAGGACTTGTCGGAGCAGGTAGAACAGAATTATTAGAATCTATCTTTGGTATAAATGCACCGTGGGGTGGCCAGATTTTAATGGATGGTAATGAGGTCAATATCGAGAAACCAATCGACGCAGTCAGAAACGGGATAGTTTTGGTCCCTGAAGATAGAAAGCTTAATGGCCTATTTGTAAGTATGGAAGTGGATAATAATATAGCTATTCCTGGATTATCAGAACATTTTTCACAAAAAGGCTTTGTTAAAAAGAAGGGGATAAAAGAAATAGCCCAAAAAATGGTCCGCGTCCTAGATATAAGATTAAGTAGTATAAATCAAATTGCAGAATCACTTTCAGGTGGGAACCAACAAAAGGTTGTAATTGCCAAATGGTTATCAATGAATCCTAAAATGATTTTATTGGATGAGCCAACAAGAGGAATTGACGTTGGTGCTAAGGCAGAGATTTATAAACTTCTAGAAGAGATGGCTAGTTCTGGTGTTGCAATTTTAGTGGCATCTAGCGAGATGCAAGAAGTACTTGGAATAGCTGACAGAATTATAGTTATGTGTGAAGGGAGAATTACTGGCGAGTTAGATCCACTCAATAGCACAGAAGAAGACATCATGAAACTCGCTACAGAATACGAGAATAAAACGGAGAGTGTGGTATGAATTCTGGAATGAAAAGCTTTCTTAGTGATAAATTCAAGAACTTTAAAAAAATTGGTGGAATAGCAATTTTACTTGTGTCTATTATGTTGGTTACAACTATAATTAACCCTCGATTTTTAAATGCTTATAATGTCAGGAATATTCTAAGATGGACGGGATTATTTGGGATTCTTAGTCTTGGAACTGCATTTGTAGTTATCACAGGTGGAATAGATTTATCTATAGGATCAGTGGTCGGTCTGGCAGGTTCAGTTTCATCTTATCTCATAGCCCAAGCGAACGTCCCTGTATTATTGTCACTCCTGATAGTAATAGGGTTCTCCTGTTTAATTGGATTGTTCCATGGAATTTTAATAACAAAGATAAGACTACAACCTTTTGTTGTAACCCTGTGTGGTTTGTTCTTGTATAGAGGGTTAGCTAGATATTTAATGGATGATAGAACTCAAGGGTATGGGACTACTTTTCCAGGTATTCGCCAGTTGACACAAGCTAGAATTCCTTCGAGTTTTTGGCCTGAGGGGTCGACACCACCATCGTTTATACAAAACTGGTCACTGCCTTCTCCATTTTTAATATTGATAATCTTTGCCATAATCTTAGCAATTGTGTTAAATAAATCTGTTTATGGCCAACATTTAAAAGCGACCGGTAAAAATGAGAGTGCAGCAAGGTTCAGTGGGATAAATACTCATAAAGTAACAATTATAGCCTATATACTTTCGTCAGCTTTTGCAGGATTGGGAGGAATACTTTTCTCCTTAGACCTCAACTCAGTTCAACCTGCGACGATGGGGAACATGTATGAGTTGTATGCAATAGCTGGTTGTGTTGTTGGAGGGATAAGCCTTCGAGGAGGAGAGGGGCAAATTACAGGAGTTATTCTGGGGACTGCAATTGTGCGTGTACTTTATAATGCAATTAACGTTGCAGGTGTAGCTACTCAACTAGAATCTGTTGTGCTGGGATTAGTTATCTTGGTTGGTGTTGCTGTTGATGAGATAGTAAGAATGATCGCAGCTAGAAGAAGAGTTAAAGAATTTCTAGTCCAAGCAAATCCAGAAAAGCAGAAAGCTTAAAATGTATTAAATATTTACTCTAAAAGATAAGTTTATGTGTTGTGGCTTTGTTATTTAGGTGAGGAGAATCTCACCCTTAATAGGGCCACAATGATTATATTTACTATTAGTATTTTTCGCCAAATTAACTATATTTTATTTCCTACAGTATGGAGCAACAGAAATTAAAATTACTTCCTAAAGTCAAACAAATGTTTATGAGCCAACTGCGAATTTTTACATCTTTATTTATATCCTTAACTCAATATTCGTTTCATTCTTAATATAATTGGATATTAAGTCTGCTTTGTTTCTCCTTCGGGCATAGCGCATCATAGCTGTAGTATCTATGTGATACTTAGAGAACATCTCCTCAATAGCAGAGGGGTAATCCCCTTTGGAGATTAAAAGACCGTGGTTTGAGAAAAGATCAACAATCAGCTTTTCTAGAGGAGCTTGGTGTTTAAATTTCTTATGTGCTGGAGCTTCACTAATCAGCCTTCTAACTACAATAGTTTTGTTTTCCCCATAGAGGGAGAGCTCTTTTGCAGTTGGGTTTAGCAACACCTTCCCAGGATAGCGTTCATTTAGTGCAGAAAAGACAAAGTCACAACCTTCATACTCAACTTCGACGAAGATTGTATTACGTGTAATAAGATGGTTTACAAACTCATTAAGCCAAAACAACTCCCAAATCTGCCACTGAAGCAATGGGAAAAGGGTAGGGATAAGAGAAATAATCTCATGTGACAACAAGGAGTAGTGCCCTTCAAATATTAATTTATTTTCTGCTTCTGATGCCTTCAGGTATTGATTATGCCCAATTCTGATTAGGGAATTGGTTTTGATTGCTTTGTTGATGATATTTGCCAACTGAGAAGGTTTGAATGATGGACTTAGTTTTTGAGCAGCAAGTAGAATATCTCGTCTTGTATGGACTTCCTTAGGTAGCGAAGATATTAATTGATCTAAATTAATGATGGTGTCCTCTCTTTACATATCGGCAAAAATTAGGAAGTTTGCCGAAATATAACAGAATGATACCATGTGAAATCTTAAATGTCACTAATTAAATCGGCAAAAAATAAGTATTTTGCCGATATGCAACGTTCGTTCTCTTATCTTTAGCAGAGTTAACTTCATAGTTTTATTTTCATTGACGCAATTAGTAATAGCGTATATCATGAGAAAAGTTAAATAGAGGTAGCGAAATGGAGAAAGCAAACTATATATATCGTTCTTTAGGATTAAAAGAAAAAATTAGCAAAAAATCTCAATTTCTTTTAGGGCCAAGAATGACGGGGAAGACCTCTTATATTAATCACGAACTTAATGATTTAGTTGCCCTAAATTGGAATCTTCTAGATGGAAGACTTAGGATGAATGCACTTTCTGATCCTGGTTTGTTAAGAGAGGAGATTGAAGCAAGAGACCTTCGCGACTGTATTGTAGTAATAGATGAAATCCAAAAGGTTCCTCAACTTTTAGAAGAGG
>CAYPYZ010000039.1:3698-13498 GCA_964414805.1 uncultured Paludibacter sp. | reverse complement strand
TATGCGAGATGATTATGAAAAATGGGATTTCGTGCGTATTTGCATCGATCAAATTAAAGACAAACCTTCCGTAAGTTTATAACAATAAGTATTTAAAAAAACTATTGCTTCAAATAATTTACTAATAGCTGCTCAGCTTCTTTGGTAGCTTTATCTAAATCATCATTGACAATAGTCACATCAAATTTAGGAGCAAAAGATAGTTCATAAGTCGCCTTTTCTATCCTTAAATTAATCATATCAGCTGAATCAGTGCCTCTGCTAATCAATCTATTACGTAGTTCATCTATACTTGGAGGAGCAATAAAAATCAACAATGCATTATCGCCGTACTTCTTTTTGATATTGAGTCCACCTACCACATCCACATCAAAAACTATATGCTTGCCTTTCTTGCCAATGCGTTCTATTTCACTGACTAAAGTGCCATAATAAGTATCTTTGTAGACCTCTTCATACTCAATAAACTCATTATTTTCAATTTTGTTTCTGAATCCCTCCGGGCTAAAAAAAAAGTACCCTACACCATCTTTTCCGGTACCGCGTGGTTGGCGACTGGTAGCTGATATAGAAAATTCTATATCAAAACCTGCTTGTAAAAGATGATTGACTATGGTGGTCTTACCAGAGCCGGATGGAGCTGAGAAAATAATTAGTTTTGTTGACATTACAAGTATATTATTAAAAATAAGCAGCACCCCTATAAGCCGGGTTCTGTACCTTGCAAGCAAGGTGTTTGTCATTTATCTGGGACTATTGTCACCAATAGCCTCAAGCAATCTACCCCCCGACATCGGACGAGCAATCCTACTTGCGTCGGTGTACATGATCTTGCAACCCATAGGATGTACGGCTATTTATGTCACCATAAACACCGGTAAGCTCTTACCTCACCTTTTCACCCTTACTACAGCGAACTGAAGCGGTAATTTTCTGTTACATTACCCTACCCTCACAGATAGCTTCCCGTTAGGAAGTATGGCGCCCTGTGTTGCCCGGACTTTCCTCTCTATATATACACATAAAGCGACAAACCGGAGTGCTGAAAATACCCCGCGAAGATACGATTTTTTCTTGAAGAAATAAAGATTTATTGTAATTTAGATTTAATCTCATTAACCCATTTTTCTATACGCTCATCGGTCTGATCGTATTCATTATCCTCATCCAATGCCAAGCCCACAAACATATCATCCACTATAGAGCTTGATTCCACAAAGTCATACCCGTCCGTAGAACTAAAACCTATGATTTCACAGGGTTTATCTTTAAGGTCTTGATATAAAACACCCATACCATCACAAAATGAATCTGAATAGATAGCACTATCACCCAAACCAAAAAGGGCTACTGTTTTTCCTTCAAAATCCATTTCCATAAAATCTGATACAAAACCTTCCCAATCATCTTGTAAATCACCTAAACCCCAAGTAGATGTACCTAAAATCAAATTACTATAAGCAGCAATATCTTCTACTTTCGCTGAATACACATCAAAAAGTGTTACTTCAGTCTCTGATAATTGTGCTGCAATTTTCTCAGCAGCATGCTTGGTATTGTCGCTGGACGAACCGTAAACTATGGCTATTGGTTTCATAAATGAAAAATTAAACTAATTAAATAATATACTTAACCCCTTAGATACACCTGTTTAGGGAATTAAGGGGTTAAGTTAAATATGTATTTGCACTTGCAAAATCATAAGTAATCAATCAATAAATTTTTTCTAAATATTAATTATATCTATTGTGATTCACCTATTAAACAAAATAAACTTCAAATAGTTTAGAATAAACTCCAAGCAACTGTTAAACCAGCCATTACAATGGAAACCATACTCATTAATTTAATTAAAATATTCAAAGATGGTCCAGAAGTATCTTTAAATGGATCGCCTACAGTGTCGCCTACAACAGTAGCTTTATGGCTTTCAGAACCTTTACCGCCAAGATTACCTTCCTCAACGTATTTTTTGGCATTATCCCAAGCACCACCGGCATTAGCCATAAAAATAGCCAATACAAAACCGGAGCTTAATCCACCAATCAACAAGCCCATAACGCCTGCAACGCCGAATACAACGCCTATTACGATAGGAACTATAATGGCTAATAAAGATGGGAAAAGCATTTCTCTTTGTGCACCTTTCGTAGAAATCTCCACACAGCGTGCATAATCGGGTTCTGCTTTACCTTCCATAATACCTTTGATTTCGCGGAATTGGCGACGAACTTCTTCAACCATGCTTTGAGCGGCACGACCTACAGCGTTCATAGTCAGACCACAGAACAAAAACGACATTACGGCACCGGCAAATACACCTACCAAAACAATAGGATTCATTAAATTCACATCGTAATAATGCATGAAATCAGAGAAAGACGATAATTGTATGGCTTCAACACTTAGAAGTTGATTACCAACCTTCACCAAACCATCCACAGCCGTATCTCCAATACGAACCAAAGCTATTTTAATTTCTTCAATATAAGAAGCTAATAAGGCTAAGGCTGTCAGTGCCGCAGAACCAATAGCAAAACCTTTACCCGTAGCTGCTGTAGTATTGCCTAAGGCATCCAAAGCATCTGTACGTTGGCGTACTTCTTTTTCTAAACCACTCATTTCAGCATTTCCACCGGCATTATCAGCTATAGGACCATAAGCATCTGTTGCTAAGGTAATTCCTAAAGTTGAAAGCATACCAACGGCAGCAATACCAATTCCGTATAGACCTAAACTCAGGTTTTGAGCAGCCAAGAAATTCGCCATATCAAATTGAATAGCAGATAAGTACGCTAATATAATAGCAAAACCAATAGTCACAACAGGAATAGCAGATGAAATCATGCCCAATCCCAAACCGGAAATAATTACAGTAGCCGGGCCGGTTTCAGCACTTTCGGCTACCCTTCTTGTAGGTTTATATGACTGAGAGGTATAATACTCAGTAGATTGACCGATGATAATACCAGCTACCAATCCCACAATAACAGAAAAAGAAATACCTAACCAATTATTTATTTGTAAGAAATATAATATTACGAAAGTAGCAATAGCAATTAAGAAAGAACTGGTATTAACACCACGTCCCAAAGCGCCTAATAATTGTTTCATTTGAGCGCCCTCTTTGGTCTTAACCATAAAAATACCAATGATAGAAAGAATCACGCCTACCGCAGCAATCATCATAGGTGCTAACACAGCTTTCAGTTGCATAACCGGATCATTGCTAAGCATGAATGCAGAAGCACCCAAGGCAGCAGTTGCCAAAATAGAACCTGCATAAGATTCGTATAAATCGGCACCCATACCGGCCACATCACCCACATTATCACCCACATTATCAGCAATGGTAGCAGGATTACGCGGGTCATCTTCCGGAATACCGGCTTCCACCTTACCCACTAAATCAGCACCCACATCAGCAGCTTTGGTATAAATACCACCACCTACACGAGCAAATAAAGCCTGTGTAGATGCACCCATACCGAAAGTCAGCATGGTGGTAGTGATATAAATCATTTTTTGAGCAGCATCGGCAGCTTCCACAAAATAGTCTAATATCAAGTACCAAACAGAGATATCTAACAATACCAAACCAACTACGGTCAATCCCATTACCGCTCCCGAACGGAAAGCCACTTTCAAACCACTATTAAGCGATTCGCGTGCAGCATTAGCAGTTCGAGCAGAGGCATAAGTAGCTGTTTTCATTCCAAAATAACCTGCCAAGCCGGAGAAAAATCCGCCCGTTATAAATGCAAAAGGCACCCAATTGTTTTGCAAATCGAAACGAGCCATTACAGCGAAGATTAATGCCAAAACGATGAAGACGATGATAACCACCTTATATTGCTGTCTGAGGTAAGCCATAGCCCCCTTACGCACATGCAAAGCAATCCTCTTCATGGTATCTGTTCCTTCGCTTTCTTTCATCATCTGACGGAAGAAATAATACGCAAAGCTCAATGCCACAACAGAGGCAAGGAGCACTAAATAAATCAAGTTTTTTTCCATTTCTATATGATTAAATTATATGTATAATTAAAATTTATATGCTTATTTCCAGCATGTCACTATCCATTTTTTAGTACTAATTGCTTAAATATTTTCAGTAAGTAATGCCATATATTCCTTTAAAATAGCTTGATTATACATGGCTGCATATTTATTAATTATTCCCATCACCCTTTGGGTATCTTCCTCATTTGCTGTATCTGAAATAACCCTTACCACCGTGAGAGGAATACCAAAATCATCGCAAACTTGTGCCACAGCAGCACCTTCCATTTCAGCACAAACCACTGAAGGTAAATTCTTTGAAATAGCTTGTTTCATGGATTCTGTGGCAATAAACAAATCACCACTGGCAATATCTCCCAAAACCATTTTAGGATTATGGATATTATGCTCTGATAATTTAGATCTGAAATCTTTATTATACTTTAAAAATTGATGAACAGCCTCAGCCATCAGTTGTTGGTTTCGTGGCAAAACCTCTAAGGATGTCTTACCGGTTAATGGAATTTCAAAGCGCCGCATCAACGGACGCGCATCCATATCATGTTGGAATAGGCGCTGTGCAACCACTATATCGCCTATGTTTACATCCGGTGCTATAGCGCCTGCAACGCCTGTAAATACGATGCTATCAACTCCAAATTCAACTATCAAACTGGTAGCTGTGGTGGCTGCCGCAACCTTTCCCCATCTTGAAAAAACAGCAACTACTTCTTGACCGTATAATTTTCCTGTATAAAACAAGCGACTGCCATGTTCTATAATTTCTTTTTCTTGCAAAGAAGTAATTATCAAGTCCATCTCTTCGGGCATGGCACCCATCAGTCCCAATCTCATAGACCTTTAATTTTTGTAATACGTTGATATAATGTTGGATGTGAATAGTTAAAAAACACAGGCAATGGATGAGGCGTGAGATTGCTCAATGTATGAGAAGATAATTTCTTCAATGCACTGACTAAATCTTCACCCAAATCATATTGTTTAACGAAAGCATCGGCTTGAAATTCATGTTTTCTCGAAAGGACATTAGAAGCTATATCTAACAACAAGGAAACAGGTGTGTATAAAGTAAAAAATGCAAAAGCATTTAAATGAAAATTAGCTTGTTGTCCACCCAATGCCTGCGCCACTGCATCATTGCCCAATATCCATCCCAAAAGGTAAAATAACAATAAAGAAGATGGAATGGAAATCAGCATAGATTTGATAATATGTTTATGTTTATAATGTCCAATTTCATGTGCTAATACGGCCACTATCTCTTTATTAGTCATTTGTTCGGTGAGGGTATCGTACAACACTATCCTTTTTTTTGGACCAAAACCTGTGAAATACGCATTGGCTTTGGTCGATCTTTTAGAACCATCTATCATATAGATATTCTTCAATTTAAAACCTGCTTTATCGGAAAATTCCTCAATGGCAGTGCGCAATGCACCTTCCTCAAGAGGAGTTTGTTTATTGAATAATGGAACTATCAAGTCAGAATAAAACATGGACATAAACAGGCTGAAAGCAGTTACAAGACCAAATGCCAAAAGCCAGAAATAAGTAGGTGTGAGGGAATATATCCAAGCAATAGTTGGAATTAATAATCCGCCTAAAATCAGTATAACTAACCACATTTGGATTTTATCCTTAATAAATAACATGGGTGTTTGTTTGTTAAATCCAAATTTTTCTTCAATAACGAACACGCCATACCATTGAAATGGAATAAACAGCAAATCACCTACAAAAAAGAAAATTTGAAAGAATAGCAAAGATTGTAATAGAGAATTATCAGTCCAATGCTGTACTACCCCATCCAACCAACCATAAAATCCAAGTAAAAAAGTAAGGAAAATGATAATGAAACTTACGGTGTTTGTAAGCATCCCAAAACGACTATTCGTACGAAAATAATCTTGTTGTTTTGCATATCGTTCTGCATCATAAATATCAGCTAAAAGCTCTGGAACTTGATTTCCGGCATGTTTGATATTCAATATACTTAACCACCGATTCAGTATAAATTCAGCTGTTATAATACATAAAATAGTCAGTAAAATAGGATTCATGCAGTATGTTTTGGTATATGAATGGTTTGCAACAACAAGCCACAAAAATATATAAAATGTATAGATTGATGAAATTATTTGATGATTTATCTTTAAAAAGTATCTTTGTGGCATCAATACCAAAAACATGCATACTTGTAAGCAAATAGTAAAGTTCTTGTTAGTTATGCTCTTAGCTCTTTCTTGTAAAGAAAAGCACGACAAAATCACCATAGGCATATTGGATGGACCTTCCGCTGTGAGTTTTATACAACTAATTGATAATCCGCCTATAATTCAGGGTAAGCAGGTGGAGTTTATCATTAAAACCGAAGCTTTGCAGATACAAGCATTGATGATGCAAAACAAGTTAGATTTTGCTATCCTACCTACCATTATGGCTGCCAATTTATATAATAAAGGTGTGGATTATCAATTGCTTGGTATTCCCATTTGGGGAAGTCTGTACTTATTGAGTAATGACCATCCGAAGAAAAGATTTGAAGCCTATGACAAACAAAAAATCCATGTTTTTGGTCAAGGTGCTACAGCAGATATTTGGATGCAATATTGGTTACAGCAAAAACAATTAGAACAGTTTGAATTGGATTATACATACAGCTCCAATGCTGAATTGGCAAGGGCATTATTGCGTAAACAAATCAATATGGCAGTCCTTTCAGAGCCTTTGGTGAGTGTAGTATTAGATAGGGATAAGGATATCTATAGCTTAGCTAATTTGAATCACGAATGGCTCGATTGTATAAATAATATCAATACATTCGCACAGACAAGCTTTCTTGTAAAAAACTATCAATCAGAAGATTATAGCTTAATTATAAATGAAGTAGTTGCAGCCTATAAACAGGCTTGCGACTTTACTTATCAACATCCGGATGAAGCTGCTTTTTTATTGTATAAACATCATATTTACCCTAATGAGGATCTTGCGAAAGCATCCATACCGCGTTGTAATATTTTGTACAAAGATGCAGTGGCAGTACAAACAATTATATGGGATTACTTAAGCCTATTTTATGCAATTAATCCCAAAAGCATAGGTGGCAAATTACCGGATATTTCATTTGTCTATCAATCTACAGAACCACATTAAATCTCCATAAGCAAGTATGAGCAAACTTCTACATTCAGCAAAATTTTACAGTATCCTTGCATTCATCGTATTATGGCAGGTTTTAGCCATTATGGTAAATTACCCTGATTTATTTCCTTCCGTAACAGACTTATTGATTACGATTGCAAAAATGTTATCAACAAGTACATTCTATGTAAGTTTAGGCTATACCTTAATGAGAGGATTGTTCGGTTTTGCCATTGCCGGCATTATGGCTATGATACTTTCTATCAGTGCATTAAAGTGTAATTTCTTACAATCGTTCTTACATCCTTGGATAGTTATCATGCGTTCCATACCCGTTATATCCTTAGTATTGATAGCTTTATTGTGGTTATCTCCTCCAGGATTGCCCGTTTTTATTGCATTTTTCACCATGTTTCCCATGCTATATCAGAGTTTTCTCACGGCATTGGAAGAAACAGACGCTAAACTTGTGGCGATGGCGCATGTTTACCGTAAGACCTATTGGCAAAAGCTTAAATTTATATATATGCCTTCGGCTTCTAATATTGCCTTGTCGGGTATGGCAACAGCCATGGGCTTTGGTTGGCGTGCGGTAATTATTGGGGAAGTGCTGGCTGGACCTTTACATGGCATCGGGACAGATATGAAAAGGGCACAATCTTTTATAGATATGCGGGAGCTTTTGGCTTGGACTTTAGTTGCCATAGGAGTGAGTTTTATCTTTGATTTTATATTGAAAAAGCAGGCAGATAAAGCTTTAAAATTCAAGTTAAAAAATCGATGTAAGTATCATCCTAAAACTAAAAATCAGACTAATTTAAACATTGATTTAAAGTCAGTTAAACTAATAAACTTAAAGAAAAAGTTTAAAGATAAACTACTATTTGACAAGCTTGATTTAGCGTTAGATAATCAACAAATATATTTACTGCAATCAGCTTCAGGTTCAGGTAAAACTACCCTATTCAATATCTTATCAGGCATCACGAAAGCGGATGAAGGAAGTATTAAATTTACACCTGAAAATCCAAATATTGCCTATGCTTTTCAGGATATTCGATTGATACCGTGGATGACGGTGAAGCAAAATATAGCCTTTGCCCTACCCCATTTTCCATGTATTAATGCAGCTGAACAATTACGTTTATATGAACTAATGTCCATGATGGAAATTAATGTGCATGCGAATAAATTGCCTAATGAGTTAAGCGGCGGAGAACAGCAAAGGGTAAATTTAGCGAGGGCTTTGATAGTACAAGCTGACATTTTGCTCTTGGATGAAGCATTGAATGGTTTAGAGACAGCACTCAAAACTAAGTTGATTCATTTCATAGAAGTTTGGACTTCCAAGCATAAACCCCTGATTTTATGGGCTACACATATAGATATGCAGTTTAGTCATCACGAAAGTAAACAACTACAAATAGCTCATCAAGCTTAATGATTTCCTTGAAAATCAGTAGTTATAATCTATGATCACCAATTCACTTTGAGTGCCGATGCGGTATTGTGGTCCCCAAATGCCCAATCCCGAACTTACGTAGAAATGCGTATCAGCTTTTTTTGTATACGCATAGCCATTTTCATAAATCAGCTTTACAAAGCAGTTGATGGGAAAAAATTGTCCATTATGTGTATGACCCGAAAACTGCAAATCAACCTTATTTTCAGCAGTTTCATCCAAATTAAAGGGCTGATGATCAAGAACTATCATGGATTTTGAACTATCTATAGGCTCGATTAAATCACTGATAGATACACGATGTTTATTAGTTTTATCGTCCCTACCAACAATATAAATCTCATCATTGATTAAAACCGTCTCATCTCTTAAGAGCTTTATATCAGCAGTTTTCAGGAAAGCCTCCATTTCACCAACATGATTACCTATATATTCATGGTTGCCCATCACGGTAAACACACCCATGGGAGCATTGATTTGGCGCAAATCATCCTGTATATGCTGTTTCACCACAGGCTTCACCGACCTATCAACCAAATCGCCGGCTATCAATACTAAATCAGGATTTTGATCATTAATTAGCACAACATACTTTTGAGCATGGCTTTTATGAATATTCACACCTAAATGCAAATCACTCACAGCCACTATTTTTATGCTTTTACCTATTTTCGGCTTATTAGATTCTAATTTTAAATTTACGATCTTGGGCTTATTAAAGTTCTGATACCCCACTAACATGCTGACAATGACACTGATGCTAACAATCGTGAAAACAATAAACTTAACAAGCGGTATATTATGAATAAACTGAGTAAAACTATTCACCAACAGCACTAAGTCGAACAGCACAAATGCCATCATCAGGTACACCAACACAATAATATAGCTATATCCCACAAAACTAATCACTTTAGCCCAGGGTAAGGGCATGGTTTCCACCCAAATAAAGCCCGTCAGCAAAGCCCCCAACAATACAACAACCAAAGCCGTATAAATATGTTTATAAGGTCCAATCCACCCTAAGTAATTGATACCACGTGCGGTAGTATAACCAACAAGACCTATTAAAACCGATAAAACTATAAGGAAAAAGAAGATATGGCGCATAATTTTAAAAATACAACATTTATAAGTCATCGAAAGTTTCATCATCTAAAACATCATCTATCAT
>CAYPYZ010000039.1:0-3598 GCA_964414805.1 uncultured Paludibacter sp. | reverse complement strand
TATCATTTATCATCTATCATTTATCATCTATCATTTATCATCTATCATTTATCATCTATCATGAAATTATCATCTCCTGCTTTATACATTTTTTTAAAGAGTTTTATTAATCTTTTTTCTTTAGCAGCTCCTCCATTTTAAACATCTCATCCCGGAGACGAGCAGCTTCTAAGAAATCCATGTCTTTAGCTGCTGCCAACATAGCTTTCTTAGTTTGTTTAATGGCCTTTTCTAAGGCATTAGCCGACATATACTGCACTACAGGATCGGCAGCTAAGGATGATTGTGAAGTAGATTCTATATAGGCATTAGGCTCTGTCTTGCTTAAAGCTGAACGTTTACCCTTGATGATAGCCGTTGGAGTAATGCCATGCTTGTCGTTGTATGCCAATTGTTTTTCGCGTCTGCGCTCCGTTTCTGCAATGGTTTTCGCCATGCTTTCCGTTATTACATCCGCATACATCAAGACTTTGCCATTCAGATTACGAGCTGCCCTACCAGCAGTTTGCGTAAGCGAACGGTGTGAACGTAAAAAGCCTTCTTTATCAGCATCTAAAATGGCTACCAAAGAAACTTCAGGTAGATCTAAACCTTCACGCAATAAATTCACACCTACCAACACATCATAAATACCTCGCCGCAAATCTTCCATAATCTGCACCCTATCAAGCGTATCCACATCTGAATGTATATAATTACAACGAACACCCATTCTGGCTAAATAATCTGTCAACTCCTCAGCCATGCGTTTCGTCAGGGTCGTCACCAAAACCCGCTCATCCCGCTCCGTACAAATCCTTATCTCTTCCAATAAATCATCTATTTGGTTCAAACTGGGTCTGACTTCAATAATTGGATCCAATAGGCCGGTTGGACGAATCAATTGATCCACAACTACCCCATCAGATTTGGCTAACTCATAATCGGCGGGAGTAGCTGAAACATAGATGGTTTGTGGTGTCAACTCTTCAAATTCCTCAAACTTCAAAGGCCGGTTATCGCGGGCAGCCGGCAATCTAAAACCATATTCTACCAAGTTTTGCTTACGCGAAGCATCACCTCCATACATAGCACGTATCTGTGGAATGGTCACATGACTTTCATCTATCACCATCAGGTAATCATCCGGAAAATAATCCAACAAGCAATACGGACGAGAACCGGGGGAACGGCCATCAAAATAGCGCGAATAATTCTCTATACCCGAACAATAACCCAACTCCTTGATCATTTCCAAATCATAACTAACACGCTCGTATATGCGTTTGGCTTCGTAATCTTTCCCTATGGAACGGAAGAACTCAACCTGTAAATCCCTGTCTGCTTCGATCTGACCCAAAGCCAAATCTATCCTTTCTTTGGTGGTAACAAAAATACTGGCAGGAAAAATCCTATAACCATCATATTTGCCAAGCAATTGCAAATTAGCAGGATCTAAAGTCATGATAGCATCTATTTCATCGCCCCAAAACTCCACACGCAAAATAAAATCTGCATAAGCCAAATAAATATCCACCGTATCGCCCTTGACCCTAAAATTACCACGATTCAATTCTATATCATTGCGATTGTATAAGGCTTCCACCAAATTACGCAAGAATACATTGCGTACTATTTTCTGACCTTGCTGAATTTCAATGACATTGGAAGTGAAATCATCGGGATTTCCGATACCATACAGACAAGAAACCGAAGAAACCACTATCACATCCCTTCTGCCCGACAACAATGCCGAAGAAGTGGACAAACGCAATTTCTCAATTTCTTCATTGATGGATAAATCCTTTTCTATATAAGTATCTGTGATAGGCAAGTAGGCTTCCGGTTGATAATAATCATAATAGGAAACAAAATATTCTACCGCATTTTCCGGAAAAAACTCCTTAAATTCACTGTATAATTGCGCTGCTAAAGTCTTATTATGGCTCAATACCAAAGTCGGACGATCGATCTGATTCACCACATTAGCAATGGTAAAAGTCTTGCCAGAGCCCGTAACACCCAATAAAGTCTGAGCAGCCAAGCCTGCATCCAAACCATCCACCAATTGCTTGATAGCTTCAGGTTGATCGCCGGTAGGTTTATATGTTGAAGTAAGTTTAAAAGGCATTTTCAAAAAATTATAGCCTACAAAGATATACTTTAATTACTAATTATTTATTTTCCTATCTTTGTAATTCAATTTAAAAAAATCGTGATTATGACTATCAAAGAAAGATATAAAGCTGTATTTGACTGGTTTCAGGAGCATATGCCGGTGGCAGAAACTGAATTAGAATATAGCAATCCTTTTGAATTAATAGTATCTGTTGTACTTTCTGCTCAATGCACGGACAAGCGTGTCAACATGACTACCCCTAAGTTATTTCATGATTTTCCTACCATTGAAAGCATGGCTGACAGTTCTCCAGAAGTGATTTTTGATTATATTAAATCCATCACTTATCCCAATAATAAATCTAAGAGTTTAGTCGGTTTGGCTCAAAAGCTTTTATCAGACTACGATGGCATTATTCCCGATGATGTAGATGAATTGCAAAAATTGCCGGGTGTAGGTCGTAAGACTGCCAATGTAGTTGCTTCGGTTTTGTACGACAAACCCGTGATGCCTGTGGATACGCATGTCTTTAGAATTTCTGAAAGATTAGGTCTGACTACCAATTCCAAAACACCCTTGCAAACTGAAAAAACTTTAGTCAAATACATACCTAAGGAGCTGATACCCAAGGCACATCATTGGTTAATTTTGCATGCCCGTTATATCTGTCAAGCACGCAAGCCCAAATGCGAACAATGCGGTTTAAGTCCTTGGTGCAGGTATTATGAAAAAGAAGTGAAGCCGAAAATTTTGTTGAATTCATGAGGATGTTTAGAGCTTTATCGCTGTTTGTTTTATATTTACAACCGTTCTACCCTGTACTAAAACCCAAAATAAGCACTTCATCCGGTATTTGATACTGTCCCAAAAAGTGTGTAAAGTCCAAAAATTATTATCTTTGAAAAAGTACAACTAAAAAGATAAAAACATATGAACTTTACACAGTCGCAAGTTAGTAAAATTTTAGAAGAAATTCTAGAAAAGGAAGAAGGATTAAACTTAATATTAAAATTAAGTTTAGAAGCCTTGATGAAATCCGAACGCCAAGAGCATAATGCAGTTACAAAAGATAATAGTAATGGCTATCGCAGTCGTAAAGCCTTTGGCGATAAACAAATGATAGAGCTGCAAGTACCTCGTACACGTAATGGTGGTTTCTATCCAGTGATATTAGGATTATTAAAAAACCAAGAATCAGAAGCACGTTCGATAGCTTTCCATTTATATAAATCAGGATTAACAACCCAGCAGGTAGGAGAAGTATTTGGTGAGATTTATGGGCAGTATTATGGTACAAGTCAGGTGAGTCGTATGTTTGATACAGCTCGCGAGGAGGTTAATCAGTGGCTTAATCGCCCCATTGAAGGTTATTATCCCATCATTATGATAGATGCTTGTTTTATCCCAACACGTCGGGGAGATAGCGTAAGTAAAGAAGCTTATTACACCCTGTTAGCAGTTTGCCCGGATAGGACAAGAGAAGTCATCGGAATTTATAAT
>CAYPYZ010000038.1:0-13508 GCA_964414805.1 uncultured Paludibacter sp. | reverse complement strand
GGATTTATGAAGATAAACTGCCTATAAATATCCAAGCGGCTATCATGGCTGAGGAGTTGAATATCAGCATAGTCACAGCTGCATTAAATGGTGGTGAAGACTATGAATTACTCTTTACTGTGGCTATGGAAGATTATGACAAGGTAGTGAGCATGGAGGGCATAGGCATAGTTGGACATATGACCAAAGCTGAACTTGGGCTTAATCTTATTGGTCGTGAAGGGGAAGAAATTCAGCTGCAAGCACAAGGCTGGAATTCTCTGAAAGCATGATTTATCCTATCTTTTTTGCGTAAGCATAGATAGATGCTAAAATATACCAAACTATAATGGGTGCGAAAGCATTCAATTGAAACAATATCAATAAGATAATACAGCCTATCAAAAAGACATATTGTAGGCTGTTTTCCGACCATTTCAAATTGCTAAATTTCAGTGCAAACATTGGAAGTTTAGCTACTAACAAATAGCTAAAAACAACCACAAACACTATAATTATCCATGGTTTTGCAATCAATTGGGGAGCAAAAGCATAGCCTATGCCTGCCCAGAAAATCGTATTGGAAGGCGTGGGCAGTCCAATAAAAGAATGAGTTTGATTTTCATCTAAATTAAATTTGGCTAAGCGCAGGGCAGAAAAGACAGTGATGATAAAACCTGCATATTTTATCCAATCAGGGAAAATACTTTGCGCAAGCAAGGAAAAAGCGATAGCACCCGGAAGCAAACCAAAACTAACCATATCTGCCAAAGAGTCCAACTCCTTTCCCATAGGGGAATAGGCCTTCAATGTTCGGGCAGCCATGCCATCCAAAAAATCGAACAGACCCGCTATTAAAACAGCAATCAGACTAATTAAATAATTATCCTGAAAAGCAAAATAAACACCTATGCTTCCGCTGAAAAGATTCAGCATGGTAATGGTGTTAGGGATATGTTTACGGATAGTCATGTTTTTATGGTTTATTCTTTCAATTTACTATCGATGATGATGGTCACCGGTCCATCATTCACCAAAGCAACCTGCATCATGGCTCCAAACTCGCCGGTTTGTACTGTTTTACCGAGTATTGCTTCAGTCTTTTTACAAAAATATTCATACAAAGGAATGGCCTGTTCTGGTCGTGCTGCCCTTATATAGGACGGGCGATTGCCTTTCCTCGTAGAGGCATGCAAAGTAAACTGGCTCACTATCAACACTTCGCCATCCACATCCATCACCGAAAGGTTCATCACCCCTTGGGCGTCGTCAAAGATACGTAAATTCACTAATTTGGCAATCAACCAGTCTGCATCTGTTTCAGTATCATCCGGTTCAATGCCCAACAACACTAACAGACCTTGGTCAATAGAAGATTTGATATGCTTATCAATACTGACTGAGCCCTGTTGAACGCGTTGTATGACTATTCTCATTTCTACTTCTCCTTCTGCAATCAGATATACCGCGATTTGCACAGCATTAAGGGCAGCGCCTTTCTTGATTTGATCGCTCACGCACCAGAAAGTCAGACCGTTGGGATGAGCCAAATCCTTGCGAATACGACCCACAAACACGGGGTCTTTGCCTGACAAAAACAAAGGCATAGGATAGACCTTTTCGGCAGGATTATCCATCACTTCAACGCCGGGCGCAGCTTCAAAAGCAGCACGCGCTTCCGCTACAGAAATTGGATTTTCAGTCTCTACCCAGATACTTTCAGAGTGAGCTCTTAAAGAAGGAACCCGTATGCAAGTAGCACTCACTTCCATGTCTGAATGCATGATTTTACGAGTTTCATGATACATTTTCATCTCCTCTTTGGTATAGCCATTTTCAGTGAAAACATCCACTTGCGGAATGAGGTTGTATGCTAATTGATAGGCAAATTTATCAACTGTTACTTCCTTACCTTCCACTATTTGTTTGTATTGTAATTCTAACTCATCCATCGCAGCAGCACCTGCACCGGAGGCAGCTTGATAGGTAGAAACATGCACACGTTTGATATGCGAAAGATTTTCTATGGCTTTCAGGGCAACCACCATTTGGGTAGTCGTACAATTAGGGTTGGCGATGATATTGCGCGGACGTATTTTTGCATCTGCAGCATTGACTTCCGGTACTACCAAAGGCACATCTTCATCCATGCGAAACGCACTGGAATTATCTATCATGATAGCCCCGAATTTAGTAATGTCTTCAGCAAACTCTTGTGAGATACTACCGCCGGCAGAAGTAAATACGATTTTAAAATCTTTGAAATCATCACCATGTTTTAATTCCTTGACGGTAAGTTTTTGACCTTTAAAGTCATATACCTTTCCCGCACTGCGAGAAGAACCAAACAACACTAATTCCGTCATGGGAAAATTTCGCTCAGCAAGTACGCGTAAAAACTCTTGTCCCACAGCACCACTTGCACCTACAATCGCTACTCTCATTTTTAACTTATTTTATGGTGAATATTATTTTAAAACTCTTGGTTAAAATCTTAACTTTGCAAAGTGAAATTTGACCTTCCAAGAATTAAGCTACAAAAATAGCTTAATTTGTCAAATGTTACAATAACAGATACATTTTAACAAGTTAACCAAGTCTTAAACTAAAAATTTATTCTATGAAAAATGTTTATTTTATTTACAATCTCCTTATTTCTTTGTGTATTTTCTCATTTACACACGCTCAAACTAAAAACGGTTTTACATCCTCTTTTGTTCAGCAGCCTTGGCAGAATAATTTGCAAGATGATTCCCTTGTGTCAAAATCTCTTAGTGATATCATTATCAATGAAGTAATGTTTAACCATCCGGAAAATGGTGCTGAATATGTGGAGCTATACAACCGAACTGCTGCATGGGTGGATTGTTCAGGATTTATTTGCACTACGCGCAAAGGTGACGGAAGCTTGAATACAGGGGTGAAATTGCCTGCACAGACCTTGATGCCTCCCTATTCATATTTGGCAATAACTACGGATGTTGAGGCTGTAAAAAATCACCATGCTTGTCCGGATGAGGCAGTTTTAATTGAACTAAAACTAAGTGCTTTGAACAATGAATCGGCAAGTATAATCTTATGCAATGCTGATAAAACCATTATTTATGATGAATTTCAGTATCATAGTAAGATGCACCATGTATTGATTAAAAATGTGAAAGGAGTGGCATTAGAGCGTATCAATCCGGATGGTGCGACACAGGATGCAGACAATTGGCATTCGGCCGCAAACACCCATCATTATGGGACGCCGGGTTTTGAAAACTCCCAATATCGAGCTATGGAATTTGACAGTGCTGAAGCTGAAAATTTTGATTTTTTCTATTTGGAAAATGAGGTGTTTACGCCTGATAATGATGGGGTTGATGATGTATGTTTGATACATTATGAATTTCCTGAAAGTGGTTATATGTTTTCCGCAACGATTTTATCAGCCAAAGGAGGAAAGATATATACACTTGCAGAACAAGTCTTGGCAGCAAGTAAGGGCAGGCTCGTTTGGGATGGTAGGACAGCACAAGGTCGCATCGCGAATATTGGCATTTATGTGCTATTGATAGAGATAATTTATCCTGAAAAGGGATTTAGGAAACTTAAAAAGCTCCCCATAGTCCTGTCATCTCAATAATTTTCATTAAATTAACACCTAATTTTCAATAAATCAGCTATCTTTGCACTCATTTGAAATATTTAATTATCAATGGAAAAGATTAGTTATGCATTGGGTGTTAGTCTTGGCACCAATTTAAAAAACAGTGGTTTTACAAGTCTTGACACCAGCAAATTAGCTGAAGGTATCGGTCAAGTTGTTGAAGGCAAAGAATTAGAGATGAGTATTGAAGAGGCACAAGCCCTTGTAAATGCTTATTTTCAGGAATTAGAAGCTAAGGCTTACGAGAAAACCATTCAGGAAGGCAAGGAGTTTTTAGAAAAAAATGCCGGTAGGGCTGAAGTAGTTACAACTGCCAGTGGTTTGCAATATGAAGTTTTGACTGAAGGTACAGGTTCAATTCCTAAAGCGACTGATACAGTGAAGGTTCATTATCATGGAACATTGATTTCAGGTGAGGTTTTCGATAGTTCAGTTCAAAGAGGCGAGCCCGCAAGCTTTGGTGTTACGCAAGTGATACAAGGCTGGGTAGAAGCTTTACAATTAATGCCTGTAGGTTCAAAATGGAAATTATACATTCCATCCGATTTAGCTTATGGCGCAAGAGGGGCAGGTCAGTTGATTGGTCCGCATACAAGTTTGATTTTTGAAGTTGAATTATTAGCAATCATATAATAAAAACTTAATGAAGAGAACACTGACATTAGTTTGCATGTTGGTAGTTGTGTTTGCAGCTAACGCCACTATTTGGAAACTAAAAAAGAAAGACAAGCAAGTCGAGCAGATAGTAGAACTTGTTCAGGAACCTGAATTTATATTAGCAAATGATATTGACTCCATGAGTTATGCTTTGGGGGTAAATATTGGTACAGATTTGCTAAATAATCTTCAAACTTTGCCGGGTGGTAAATACAATTTAGATGTTTTCTTGAATGCCTTTAGTGCGACTATGCAGGGTGATTCGGTAGCATTTACTGCGGAAGAATCCGGTATGTTTTTACAGCATTATTTTACTGCGGCTCATGAGCGAGAAAGTATGGAACAGCGTGCTGAAGGTGAGAATTTCTTAAAAGAAAACCTTATGAATCCTGCTGTTCAGTCTACAGCTTCTGGTTTGCAGTACATCGTTTTGGAAGAAGGAGAAGGAGCAAGTCCGGTAGCATCTGACCATGTAAGGGTTCATTATGAAGGAAGATTAGTTGACGGAACTATTTTCGATAGTTCTTATCAACGTAATCAGCCGGCAGAATTTCAGTTAGATCAAGTTATTAGTGGTTGGACAGAAGGCGTACAATTAATGACAGTCGGTTCAAAATACAGATTTTTCATTCCTTACGATTTAGGATATGGCGAGCAGGGTGCAAGCGGTGTTATTCCACCTTATGCCACCTTGATTTTCACGGTAGAATTATTAGACATTCTGCCATCAACATTTTTAGACAATATTAAAGAATTAGAAATTAATCAATAGTATCAAAATGAAAAAATTAAGTAGTATGTTGATAGTAGCCATGGCGCTATTTATCATTGCAATTAGCTCTTGTACAAGTAACAAAGCGAAAGAAGTTACTTTAAACAATTTAAATGATAGCATCAATTATTTGATAGCTTATTGGAATGGTGATATGCTTAAACAGCATGTTTTATCTAATGACACCAATCATACGCAGATGAAAGTGTTTTTAAAAGGTTTGGACGAGTCGTACAAAGGCAAATCGAAAAGCGATCTGTATATGACAGGCTTACAAATTGGTAGGCATTTTAAGGACCAAGTTGAGAATGGTTATTTTGGTGATGCATCTATGAAAGGTAATGCTAAAATGTTGTTACTCGGCTTTGTAAATGCTTTGAATGGATATGAAGATGTGCTTACGGTAGCTGAAGCCGATTCAGTTGCGAATGCTATTCAAACAAAAATCCATTCAAGAATGTATGCAACTCCAAGTGTTGAAGAAGAAGTAGAAGAAGCTGATTTGGACATCAATGTTGAAGAATAATTAGATAACAGGAATAATTGAAAAGAAAAAACATAGAAGACATGAAAAAAATCAATATCATATTAATAGTTATAGTGGCCGTATCCATGGTCTTTACTTCTTGTGATAAGTACAGAGCTACACATGCAGTTTTGAAAACTGAATTGGACAGCTTAAGTTATGCTTACGGTTTTACAAATGGTAATACTGTGAAAATTTACCACATGAATCAAGTTGACTCAACTATCACAAATCCAATTGCAGAATTGATGGCCGGTATCGAGCAGGGATTAAAAGAAAAATCATACGACCAATCTGAAGCTTATGTTAAAAATGTAGGTGAAGGTATTGGCTTGCAATTGAAAACTAATCCAGAAATTTATGGCGACGAAGAGATCAAGGTTAACTATAAATTGGTTAGACAAGGATTGGTGAATGGTATGCTTGGAGAAGGCTTTGGACTAAACAGCGACATGGCTAAGGAATATATCGACAGGACCATGGAGGAAGTTCAAGAAAAAAAGTTAGAGAGAGAATATGGTGATAATAAAAAAGCAGGAGAAGAGTTTTTAGCTGAAAATGCTAAAAAGGAAGGTGTGATTGTAACAGAATCAGGATTGCAATATGAGGTAGTTGAAGTAGGTAATGGTGCTAAGCCGGGAGCCACTGACAAAGTTAAAGTGCATTATCATGGTACTTTGATCGATGGTACTGTGTTCGATAGCTCTGTGGATCGTGGCGAACCTACTGAGTTCTACCTAAATCAGGTGATTAAGGGTTGGACAGAAGGCTTACAATTGATGCCGATTGGTTCGAAATATAGATTTTATATACCTCAAAAATTGGCTTATGGTCAAGGTATGACAGGGGATATTCAACCTTTCTCTACCTTGATTTTTGATGTTGAATTAATAGATATAGTGACTCCTGCCCAGTAAGAAAGATAATAAAACTGGGTTATAGATCCTATTTTTAACACTTGTATTCTATTGCTATTTAATAATCTATATGGAAAAAATTGATCAACTAGATCGTAAAATTTTACGGATTATCAGTCAAAATGCTCGCATGCCATTTAAAGAAGTGGCGGAGTTATGCGGGGTGTCTCGTGCCGCTATCCATCAACGTGTACAACGTATGATAGATACCAACGTTATTACCGGATCAGGCTATACTGTAAACCCTAAAAGTTTAGGTTACCATATAAGTGTTTATGTAGGTATAACCTTAGAAAGAGGTTCTATGTATAAGGCAGTAGTCAACGAATTAGAGAAAATTTCTGAAATCGTTGAATCACAATATACTCTTGGCCCCTACACCATTTTGATAAAGTTATATGCAAAAAATGATGAGCATTTAATGGAATTATTGAATGGTAAAATTCAAGATATACCCGGAGTGGTTTCTACGGAAACGCTGACATCTTTGGATCAGCGTATCCGTAGGACTATTCCTATTGAATAAAGTTTTTTTAGTAATATGGATATTGTTGTTAGTGGCATACGACCCACCGGAAATTTACATTTAGGAAATTATTTTGGCGCATTGAAAAATTTCATCAACATGCAAAATCAGCATGATTGCTATTTTTTTATTGCCGATTATCATTCGCTAACGACACATCCTACCCCACAAGATTTGCATGGTAATGTGAAGCAGGTATTAGTTGAATACTTAGCTGCGGGCTTAGATCCTGAAAAATCTACCTTGTATATTCAAAGCGATATTCCGGAAACAGCTGAGCTATACTTGTTTCTGAATATGAATGCTTATTTGGGGGAATTGGAAAGGGTGACTTCTTTTAAGGATAAAATTCGTCAGCAACCACAAAATGTGAATGCGGGCTTATTGACCTACCCTACCTTAATGGCTGCGGATATCATCATTCATAAAGCTACTAAAGTGCCTGTTGGCAAAGATCAGGAGCAACACTTGGAAATGACGCGCCAGTTCTCCAACCGCTTTAACCGCATGTATGGTGTGGATTATTTCCCTGAACCGCAAGCCTTTAATTTTGGGGAGTCTTTAGTGAAAATCCCAGGTCTGAATGGCACCGGAAAAATGGGTAAATCCGAAGGTGAAGGCAATGCTATTTTCTTGGCTGACGAACCTGCTGCTATTCGCAAGAAAGTGATGCGGGCTGTCTCCGATAGTGGTCCGACTACCCCTAACCAAGAAAAGCCCGAAGCCATCCAAAATCTATTTCAATTGATGAGCGTTGTATCTACCCAAGATACTTACGACTTCTTCAACGAGCAATACAATAACTGCCAAATTCGCTATGGCGATATGAAGAAACAATTGGCGGAAGATATGATTCAATTTACAGCGCCTTTCCGCGAGAGAATCAATGAGCTTTTAAAGGACGAAGCCTATATCTCTAAGGTTGCCCAAATGGGAAGAGAGAAAGCTCGTGCCAGCGCTGCCAAAACCATCAAAGAAGTTAGAGAAATTATTGGGTTTAGAGGTTTTTAATGAACTGTTTAACACCAATATTCTATTCTTCCTCAAAAGTATAATTTCCAGCTTTTATTGCGTAAGTATAATAACCATTGGCGTAAGTTATAAACTTAGCATTGGGTGTATTTACTTTAACTGCATTGGTTTTATCGGCTGGGAAATACACCGTAGCAATGCTGTTGGGAGGAACACTAACATGCAAAACAGTTTTATTATTTTCCCGTTTCCAATACGTTTTTATTAAACCAGCCGGCGAGTCATAAGATGCTTTTGCCCACGTGATTTGATCTGCCTGAAATTGGGGAACTATGATGTCAATTTGCTTGAAACCCGGACTATCATCCCTTCTCTTAATGCCGGCAACGCAGTCGATATACCAAGCTCCCGGATATAAATAGGAACTGTGTAATAGAGAATGACGTGGTAAGTCCTTTTCCCACATTTCCCAAATGGTAGTGGCGCCACTCTCACGCATAAAACCCCAACTTGGATAGGTGGTTTGCGAAGTCATGGAATAAATCAAATCATTCCTGTTAGCATCCCTTAAAACTTTAAAAAGCATAGAGCCACCGGTAATGCCCACATCAATATGTCCCTTTTTATTTATGATTATTTCATTTTCAAGAGATTGCATGACAGCCGGTTTGAGCGCTTCAGGCATAATATCTCCAAAAAGTGCAGCTGCCAAACTACGCATAGTTTTATCAGCATAATTATGCACTTCCAGATGGTAAAATTTTGCATGAATAAGCTCGGAAGTTATCATGGCTTGTGTTTCCCACTGAGCAGCATCTGCATATTTTCCCAATACTTTCGCAATCTGAGCGGCTGTTTTTAGATTATAAACCCAGAAACAATTATTAAAAAATAAATTCTCCTCCGTATCATTATTCATCCCTTCTGCTGTTGCATTAGGCCATAACCAATCCCCAAGAAAATCCCATTGTCCACCATATCTTCTAAGTATATTATCCTCTACTTTAGAGTCTAAAAACTCCAACCAAGCTTTTCCAAGCTCATAATTTTCTTCTAAAATTCTTTTATCATTTTGATATTGATATACATACCAAGGCAAAGAAACAACTATGCCACCCCAAGCCGGTCCGCCACCACCATGATAAGTAGGAGCAGTATGGGGCAAAATACCACCACCTAAAAATCGACCACTACCTACTTGTTTCCTTGCCCAATTCGGGTCATGCATATTCCCCCACATAGGTTCTACACCTTGCACATCACGCCAATCTTCCATCCATTTTGTGTAAAAAGCACCCAATTTGAAATTATATAAACCTGTCTCAGAAGTGGCATGCGCATCACCGCCATAACCAAAACGCTCTCTCTGTGGACAATCAACTATATAGCCCCCTAAAGAAAGATTTTCGAAATTCCATATAACCGTATTGTAAATCCAATTTTGTAAGTCATTAGAACATTCAAAATTAGTAGCATTTGCATAGGCTGTACGTACAACATAACCAGTGATATCTTCAAGTTTTGGAGCTGTTTTTAGTCCTTTAATGACTATCCACCTTCCGGAATTGTAGTTAAATCGATTTTGAAAAACACCCTTACCAGTCGAATCCATAATATATTGATTACGATGGCTGAAAGTCATATCATCTTGCTCCCTCTCAGAAATCATAAAATAAATTGTATCCTGTGGATTAGATTGTAATTGAATGCGATACCAACCAGCATAGTTAACTCCCATATCAACCCTGTAACTCCCATCAGCCCGACTCTCAATAGCTATGGGTTTAATTGTATGAAGCAAGGAGTTTTGCTCCACCATTTGTGCTGAAATTTTTAAATTTGGTGTATAAACACTTGCATTATCCCAAGTTTCATCGTTTAAACTCAACAAGTTCCAATCCGCTATTGCATGATTAGCATCATAAACTTCGCCGCCATAACCACCCGCTACACTAAAACCCCAGTTCCCTAATAACTTATTTGGACTTGGATGCGTTTTCCAACTGCCATCAGTCTGTAAGCGCATCAGTCTCTTATGATTGTTAGCATATATATCTGCTTGCGCAATAACAATAGGCGTTTTAGGTTTATCCTGTGTAATATAAGCGGCATAAATAGACCAAGAAGTGCCCAACCACAATGCAATAACATTTTCTCCTTTGACCAACGCATCGGCAATGTCGTAAGCAATATACCGGGCGCGCTTGCTATGATCGGTTACAGCGGGTGCCAACACATCATTGCCTATCTTTTGACCATTCACATATAGCTCGTGATAGCCAACCGAAGCAACAAATATATTGGCTTTGGCAGGTTTAGACTTAAGTTTGAATGTCTTACGCAACCACGGATCTGTCACATTATTCCCCTTTTCTGAATACTTAAATATCTCTGAACTACCTATCCATTGGGCAGTCCACTCATCCTGATGAAACAGTCCGGTATTAAAACTCGCTATATCACTTGCCGTAGAAATATGGGCATTTTCATCTTTAACCATTACTTGCCAATAGTATTTTGTATCGGAAGCTAAACGCTTACCATCATAGTCAATTAGCTGAGTTTCATCAGATGACACCCATCCGGAATCCCAACAATCAGCTTTTTTGAGTTTGTTTATTGTACTGCTGACTAAAATCCTGTAGGCAGTCTGACTTTGACCAAAATCATCCGTATTAGTAGCTGTTAATTTCCAACTAAAACGTGGGGTAGCTATATCTAAACCTGTAGGATTAACGAGGTATTCAGTAGTTAAATCTATAGGTTGTACACTGGCATTTCCAAAAAGTAAAGCTGTACAAAATAACAAAATAATAGGTAGATAATACTTAATAGTTCTCATATGGAATAGATTTAAAAATAAACATTCAATCAAACCACCTGCAAGGTTTTTCCAAGTTTTACATAGGCTAAGTATGCCTTAACTTCATAATCCATTGCACCTAATAATTGTGCATAATGCGCTACTTGCCTTTGATGTGACGCCAATTCATGCGCCCCAAATTTATAATCGACTATGGTTACGGTATTGCCTTCTATGATAATGCGGTCGGGACGGAAATTTTGACCATCAGGCGTCAAAATAGTCGTTTCATTCAATACCTGAACACCATCTTTAAACCATATTTTAGTCTCCGGCATAGCCCAAAAAGCAGCTATATCTTTCGCAATAAGCTGAGCTTCTGACTGATTAATTCTCCCATTACGTATATATTCTTCAATAATAAGGGGATAATCATCTTCACTTTGCATCTTAGAAAACACCTCGTGCATCAAGTTTCCGTAATCTATGGGATTTTCACTGATATCCATTGCATCCCTATTGAAGTTATTCAGTGCATGCTTAAGCTTTATCCTTCCTTGATTGGCAGCAATAGGATAAAGATTTTTATCCATTGTGCTTGCTGCTCGTTCTGCTTGTTGCTGTACCAAAGGCACACCTACTTCATAGAGCCATTCACCATTTTCATCATTGAAAGCAGTGTAATTACGAAGACCCATTTGTTGAAACATCAACTTATCGATACTATTAACAGTTAATTTACCATCTTTTGTTAGTTTAGGTTCCGGACAAAGCACAATCAATTCGTGTTTGGGTCGGGTAAATGCTACATACAAAGTATTGAGACCATCCATATAAGTATGCATCATTTCTGTGTAATAATCTTTCGCAAAAACAGTATTTGCCAAATTGCCGTTATAGGCAACCGGAATATAAGGCAAGGTATTAAAGGGTGCTTCATCTGTTTCACACCACATAATATTGCGCATACGCGAATCCAAAGACCAACTACAAAATGGCAGTACCACAGTATTGAAAGCCAATCCTTTAGCTTTATGTATGGTCATTACACGAAAAGCATTTTTATTTTCCGGCGCATCAATGCTTTGTTTCTCACCACGTTTTTCCCACCATTGTAGAAAAGCATTCAAATCTGAAGTCTTACCGGTGGAAAATCTATAAACTGTATCTTGAAAACTTTGTAAAAAAGGCACTTCTTGCACATTCCAATGCTGTATATCAAATAAGGCAATGATATTTTCTATCATTTCATACAAAGTATAATGCTTGTAACTATTCAATGCACGGTTTTCTTCTTCCGAAAACAAGCTTGAAATAACATGGACTTCTCCGGCTTCATCTTCTTCTGGCATTACTGATGACTTTAATGCTGCCGCAGAAACATCATCTTTCAACACCGCTTTGGCATATTCAAACTGCATGGTCATTCTTTCCACAATGTCATTGGGATTGACCATCACCCGCAACAAACTTAAGAGGAATTTAACTGATGAAGCTGTTTTCAAGAGCAATCCTTCAGAGCTCATCACATCATAACTATAGCCCGGCTTAGCATGTTCGGAAGTTTTATATGCCAAGAGATATTGTACTATCATCGCAGCTTCATCGTTTTTACGAACTAATAAAGCTAAATCACTTGGACTATTTCCCCTGTCTTGATAATCTTCCAATAGCTTGGGCAAATAGCTTAAATGCTTCTCTTTCCAACCTTCTTCTTCATCCTCACCCTTTTCCGGTCCGGGCACAAAACGAATACTCACAAATCCATCAGCCTTATTGGTTCTTTTTTGTTGATGTGTATCTGCATAAGCATCTATGATTTTTGAATTATAGGGTTCCAAAACATCTTGTAAAGCCTGCAAATCCTCATTGTTCCCCGTACTTAAACCAGATTGTTTTTCTATTTTTTCATTCAATAGATCTTGTAATCCTGCTGACATATGCTCAAACAAAGCATTGTTGAACTCAACTATCTTTTGATCACTGCGATAATTATTGGCCAAGTTTTTCTCTTGAATAATATCTTTTAGTCCTGCATTATTTGCTATTAAATCATTGGCAGCAGCGCTTTGTAACAGCTCCCAATCAGCATTGCGCCAGCGATAAATACTTTGTTTAACATCACCTACTAATAGATTGGCATTGGTAGTAAATTTACCATGCTGCATACTGCCGTCCGACAGACTATTCAGCAATAAAGGCATAAAGTTTTTCCATTGTAAGATGGAAGTATCTTGAAACTCATCCAACATAAAATGGTTCAGGCGTAAACCAATTTTTTCATAAATAAATGGCGCATCGCTATTATCTATAATTTTATGTATCAATAAATTGGTATGTGCAATCAGCAATTTCTGCTCATCTTCTAACAAGCCCTGCATTTGGTGCGTTATATCCGACAGAATACCGAGCGTACTCAAATTTTTATAAATCACATCAGCAGTAACAAATTGTTTGTAATGGCTATCAACATATGCAATGAGTTCTACCATTTTATTTATTAAACCATCGTTAGTTGCCTGAATTATTGCATTGCGCGTAAGATCATCAGTTTTTTTCGCATAAAGCTCACTTTCACCGTTTGCCATTTTCCTAAATGTTGCAGTGAAGTCATAATCACCTTCTTTGATTTTATGCAATTTGTTTAAAGCCGACCTACTGCCACCACTAAAATCAGTAGTTTTTAAATCATTTTTGGCAATAA
>CAYPYZ010000037.1:0-13530 GCA_964414805.1 uncultured Paludibacter sp. | reverse complement strand
TCACCATGCTGATTTTCAATGAATAATTCGGGGTTTTGCATCTTACCTATATCATGATACAATGCGCCTGTCCTCACTAATAGACTATTTGCTCCAATTTTTTTAGCAGCTTCTGTTGCTAAATTTGAAACCTGCAAGGTATGTTGGAAAGTTCCCGGTGCCTTTTCAGCAAATTGTATCATCAAATCACTATTGATATTGGTGAGTTCCAATAATGTCACAGAAGAAATTAAGCCGAATATTTTCTCAAATATATAAATTAATAGGTATGCAAAAAGTAAAAATGCACTGCTTATCGCAAAGTAAACCAATGGAAACCAATGCACTTTGTTGATACTACCAACACTGATGAATTCTAATGCCAAATAAGTAAAGCAATAGACAATAAACACGATTAAAGCGGCCTGAGCTAATTGCGAACGTTGCGTCATGTCTTTTAAACTCGACACTGCCGTCATGCCTATTGCTATCTGTATCAATAAAAATCGGAAAGAATTATCTACCATTAAAGAAACTATCAGCACAGTTACCAAATGTGCAAATAGGGCTGTACGTGCATCAAAAAAGACTCGGACGATAATGGGCAACAGTGCAAAAGGTAAAATATAGTAGCTGACAGATGTAAATTGTATAACCGCAGAAGATAAAGCAATCATCATTAATATCAATAAATTGATGAAAAGGAGATTCTTTAAATTTTTGAAAATTCTTGGTCGGAATAAATTGATATACAGGAAAAATAATAGTATAAATCCTGCTACTATAATGATTTCTCCTATTAATACTAAGTTAGAGCGATTAAATTCAGATTGTTTTTGATTAAACTCTTTTTTGAAAGATTCTAATACTAAATACAGTTCTTCAGTAACTATCTCGCCCGCATCTATGATCTTTTCACCTGCTTGAACAATGCCTGATGTCAGTGATAAGTTCTTTAATAATTCATTTTTAGCAAGTTCAGAAACTATACTGTCATACTCCAAATTATTTGTGATATACAGGTGCAAATTGTACTGATTGGAGTCGTTGACTGAAGTGATATGCAGACTTTTTTCGGCTGCATTGATAGTGTAAACATCCTCTAAATCAAGGATATGACTTTTCTTATTAGGTAAAACACAATTGATTTTGTTGATTTGCCCTTCCTTTAATTGATGTAATTGTTTGTCGGCTATAATTCCTTTGGCATAAATAGCTTGAAATTGATTCCAAATCCACGCTTCATCCGATGGTTTTTGACCATATTTAGCCATGAAATCATCATTGAATAATTGAAATTGTTCGTGCACTACGGCAGTATCTAAGGTATAAAAAGGAATGAAATCTCTTAGTATCTTTTCTCTTTCTTGTCGGATTTGTAGATCACTTTTAGCAATTGGAAACTTGTAAGATGCTGTTAATAAATCATATGACCAAGGTTTTCCAATTTCATATTGATACCTGAAAGTATTGTGATTAGGTAATAGTAAAATCACCAAAACCACTGTTGCCACAAACAATATTGATATAAATATCTTGTGTAAGTTCTTTTTTATGAATTGTAAGTCCATGATACCCTTTGAGATAAGTTATTAAAATTACAATAAGTAAATGCAACAAATCAGATCTTTCAAGTTATGTGTAAATTGTGAATCTGCAAATATATTAAATATTAACTACTTTTGTAGGTAATAAATTACATTAATACTTACAAAATGGAAAATTTTGGTTTAGTGACGCTTCCCATCGTGGCTGTAAGGTCGGTTGATAACGAAAGAAGTGAGCTGATTACGCAATTATTATTCGGTGATATCGTCTTTATTTTAGATTATACGGAAAAATGGCTATTTATTGAAAATAGAGAGGATAGTTATAAAGGTTGGGTAGATAGGAAAATGATTCAGCCTATTACGCAACAGGAATTTGAGCAAATGATAAAATGGAGTATAAAGCGAGTTTATCGACCATTTTCTATCATAAACAATACTAAAACGCAAGAAAAAATGTTGATTCCAGCCGGTTCTGCCCTAAGGAATTTTCAAAATGGTTATTTTCAAGTATTGGATGAACAATGGTTTATTGATGAAGAAAACTTTAAAAAGTCAGCTATTGAAGGTGGAGAATTGCTTGTGGATATTGCACAACAATTCCTGAATGCACCGTATTTATGGGGTGGTAAAACTGTTTTTGGTATTGATTGTTCGGGCTTTGTACAGACTGTTTTTAATATCTATGGGATAAATTTACCGCGTGATTCTTCTATTCAAATCAAAGAGGGTAAGGATATTTTTCATTTAAAGCATGCGCAAACCGGTGATTTAGCTTTTTTTGGCGATTCAGAAAGTAAAATTACCCATGTAGGCATTTTAATAGATAATGATAAAATTATACATGCATCCGGATGGGTGAAAATTGAAACCATCGATTCCAAGGGTATAATTTCTAATAAAGATGGACAATACACCCATCAATTATGGGCAATTAAGCGTGTTTTATAGAAAGAATTTTAAAATAATGCTGTAGGAAAATCCAATCAAGCCAATAATTATAATTACCAATCCTATGATTTGATTGATGAGTTTGATGCTTCTAAAACTGAGTTTATTTCTAAATTTATTGATTAGGAAGGTAAGCAATAACCACCATGATAAAGCACCTAAGAGTATGGATAACAAGCCAATGACATTATGAAAAATGGTAGTGTTTTCTGCTAAAAAGTCAAACCGGGCAAACAATGCCAAGAGAATAAACAGAATAAAAGGATTGCTAAAAGTAAGAATTAAGGAGCTAAAAAAATCACCCATGATACTGCCATTGGAATATTGTTTAGGAAGCGGGTGTTGTGCCGGTTTATTCGTATAAATAAACACGCCGAAAACCATAACTATCAGTCCGCCAAATAATTGTAATAATAGTTTATTATCATTGATAAAATTGGCTACAAAACCAATAAAAAACAGGGCTATAACAGTGTAAATCAGGTCAGAAAAGGTAGCACCCAATCCAGTAAAAATTCCATGTTTTCTGCCACGACTCAAGGTTCTTTGTACAATCAACATACCTATCGGTCCCATGGGAACCGAGATAAATAAGCCAATTAAAATACCTTTGATAACTGTTTCAATCATGTTTTTTTCGGACAAAGATGTGCAAAGATAATCTATTTGAGTTAATTTTGGGGATAAAATTGATTATTTTCAAGAGAAATGCTACCAATTTGTTTTATGAATACTGCATTAGTATTTTCCAAGAAATTCCTTTAAATTTGCATTTATAATTTTACAGCATGATACAGCAGCAAATTGAATTATTACGCCAAGAGCTTCATCAGCATAATTATAATTATTATGTACTGAATCATCCTACTATTTCAGATTATGAATTTGATATGAAATTGAAGGCTTTGCAGGAATTGGAAAATGAGCATCCGGAGTTTTATGATGCTTTTTCTCCTACGCAAAGGGTTGGTAGTGATATCAATACAAGCTTCCAGCAGGTTGTTCATCAATATCCTATGTTGTCCTTGGAGAATACCTATTCTGAAGGGGAGGTACAGGACTTTTACAATAGAGTCTCAAAACTTTTACAAGAAGATTTTCAATTGGTCTGTGAACTGAAATATGATGGTACTTCGATTTCATTGATTTATGAACATGGGAAGTTGCTTCGTGCTGTGACGCGTGGTGATGGTAGCAAGGGTGATGATGTCACTTCTAATGTAAAGACTATCCGTAGTATACCCTTGTATTTACTAGGAAATTACCCTGAAAATTTTGAAATACGTGGTGAAATTTTGATGCCTTGGGCTGTGTTTGATGCTTTGAATAAAGAGCGTGAGGAACAAGAAGAACCGTTGTTTGCCAATCCACGCAATGCAGGTTCGGGTACGCTTAAATTGCAAAATTCAGCCATAGTGGCTTCACGTAAATTAGATGCTTATTTATACCATGTTTTAGGAGAAAATTTACCTTTTGCATCGCATTTTGATAGTTTGCAAGCTGCTAAAAATTGGGGTTTTAAAATTCCTGATACCTTAAAAGTTTGCAATACCATCGCCGAAGTGATGGATTTTATCCACTTTTGGGATGAGGAGAGGAAGAAATTACCCGTTGCCACCGATGGTATAGTGATTAAAGTAAATAGCTATGCTCAGCAACAAGATTTGGGTTTTACCGCTAAATCCCCAAGATGGGCTATTGCCTATAAATACCAAGCTGAATCGGCTTTAACGCGCTTGAATACTGTGTCTTATCAAGTGGGTAGAACGGGTGCCATCACGCCGGTGGCTAATTTAGAACCTGTGCTATTATCCGGTACTACCGTCAGAAGGGCATCTTTACATAATGCGGATATTATCGCTTCTCTTGATTTGCATCTTGGGGATATGGTTTATGTAGAAAAGGGTGGGGAAATTATTCCTAAAATTACGGGTGTTGCAACTGACAAACGAGCACATATAGGTGAAAAAGTCGTATTTATAGATGCTTGTCCGGCTTGTGGCACCAAACTTATTCGCTCCGAAGGCGAGGCTGCCCATTATTGTCCGAATGAATATGCTTGTCCTCCGCAAATCAAAGCTAAACTCTTGCATTATGTAAGTAGAAAAGCTATGAATATTGAAGGATTGGGAACTGAAACTTTAAATCTTTTATACGATGAAGGTTTATTACAAAATCAAGCGGATATATACGAATTAAAAGCTTCAGATATTTCAAATTTAGAACGTCTTGGTGAAAAATCTGCTCAAAATATCCTTCAATCTATAGAAAAGTCGAAACTTGTCCCATTTGAACGGCTAATTTTTGCCTTAGGTATCCGTTATGTTGGTGAAACAGTGGCTAAAAAACTTGTACAAGCATTTCCTACGATAGAAAAATTGATGGCTGCTACTTATGAGGAATTAATTGAAGTTGATGAAATAGGGGAGCGCATTGCTCAAAGTGTGGTAGATTATTGCTCTCAGGAGGTGAATTTAGCATTGATAGCCAAACTTAAAACTGCCGGTTTACAAATGTCTCTCGCTGAGGATATGCACAAGGTAAAATCTGATAGTTTAAAAGGTAAAAACATCGTTATTAGTGGTAGTTTCCAACATCATTCACGAGCAGCATATAAAGCAATGATAGAACAACATGGAGGTAAAAATGTGAGTGCTATTTCAGGCAAGACTTCCTTTATACTTGCAGGGGAAAAAATGGGTCCCGAGAAGTATAAAAAGGCGCAAGCACTCAATATCGCTATTCTCAATGAGGATGAATTTTTGAAATTGATTGAAGAGAAGGCTGATTATGAAACTGATGAGAAACAAGAAAATAACGAAAATCCAAATCAAGGATTTACCGGAACTTTATTCTAATCTAATTTTAATGCAAATAGTTATAACTTATGCTTAATAAATTAAGTACATCCATATTACAACGTCAAATCGACAAATATTTAGAGAAAACAGCAAGAAAGAAAGCTTTTCTGAATTTTGTTGATGTGCATACTGTATTATTATTTTTTGAAGTAGATGAAACTGACAATGATACGGATATTCGTAGGATGATTGCAACTTTAAAAATTGAAAATAAGATAGTAAAGGCATATGTTTACACCAAATTTAAAGATTCAGTTTTGCAAACTAATGAGGATTATATAGTTTTGCATAAAAAGGATTTTAATTGTTTTCATAAACCTAATAAACAGCTAATAGCTTCATTGACAGCTCAGCCATACGATTTAGTCATGGATTTATCTATGCAATCGATTATTGCAATTAATTATTTGCTTTTATATGCACAAGCTATTTTTAAAACCGGTTTAAAGAAGTCTGATTTGAATTTATATGATTTTGCTATTGATTTAGATAGTTATTTGGAAGAAAACGAGACTAATATTAAGCAATTAGGAAGTAGTTTTATTTTCGAACAACTAATTTTTTATATGAAAAACATACATTCCAAAGATTAAATTGTATTTTTGTAGCTGAATTTTAGTATTTACAATGATAAATATCAAATTGAAAGGTATGGGGGTTGCTTTGGTAACGCCCTTTAATGAGGATGAAAGCATTGATTATGATGCTTTAGCGAGCTTGGTTGAGTTTCAGATTAAGAATGGGACAGACTATTTAGTGGTTTGTGGCACCACTGCTGAAACGCCCACTTTGACTCAAGAGGAAAAGGTGGCAGTGTTGAAGTTTGTGATTCAAGTTAATCAAGGACGCGTGCCCATTGTTTATGGAATAGGTGGCAATAACACCAATCAGCTTGTGGATATTATACAAAATTTTGATTTTACGGGTATTGATGCTATTCTTTCTGTAACTCCTTATTATAACAAACCCTCTCAGGAAGGGCTTTACAGGCATTATGCCGCTGTTGCTGCTGTTTCTCCTTTGCCTATTATTTTATATAATGTTCCGGGACGCACCGGCGTTAACATGTCGGCAAATACTACCTTACGTTTAGCCAATGATTTTAAGAATATTCAAGCAATCAAGGAGGCTTCCGGAAATTTTTCTCAAATAGATGATATCATCAAAAACAAACCTACCGATTTTATGGTTATATCTGGTGATGATGGTATTACTTTTCCATTGATAACCCTTGGAGCAGTGGGCGTTATATCCGTTATTGGCAATGCTTTTCCAAAGGAGTTTAGTCGTATGGTTCGCTTAGCTTTAGCAGGTGATTACGAAAAAGCACGCATTATTCATCATCGTTTTACGGAGTTGATAGAACTTTTATTTGTAGAAGGAAATCCTGCCGGAGTGAAAAGTATGTTGGCAGTCATGGGGATGATTAAGAACGTTTTACGCCTGCCTTTAGTTCCCAATACCATACGTACTTACGAAAAAATCAGGGAGGTATTAAAGAAATTATAAAATGTCGAAATTAAGTAATGCTACAACTAAAATCCTTGTAGTAGGTATTGGTGGAGTAGGTGGCTATTATGGTGGTTTATTGTCTAAATACGCCGAAGATAAGGATGATTTAGCTGTTTGTTTTTTAGCACGGGGTGCGCATCTTAAAGCTATTCAGACACAAGGCTTAAAGGTCACCGATGAACATCAAAGTTTTATTACCCATCCATCTTTAGCGACAGACAATATCAATGAAATTGGTCATGCCGACTATGTGATTATTGCTACAAAAAGCTATGGTTTGGAGGATGTGCTACAACAAATAAAGCCTATTATCACTCCAACTACTGTCATTCTTCCATTACTTAATGGTGTTGATATCACTGATAGAATCAGGAAGTTCTATCCTAATAATGAAGTTTGGTACGGCTGTGTGTATATAATTACGCGTATCACGGCACCCGGCGTTATTGAAGATACCGGTAATGTGCATTTTATGCACTTTGGTCATGAGAAGGCTAAATCTAAAGAGCTTTTATTCATAGAGAATCTTTTCACGAAAGCAGGTATTGAAGCGGAATTAAAAGCAAATGCAAAAAAAGCTGTTTGGCGCAAGTTTTTCTTTATTTCTACTACGGCAGCCTTGACTACCTACTTGAATTGTGATTTTGCAAGTTTGGTGAATGATGCTGATAAAAGGCCTATGTATTTAGCCATTATGCAAGAGTTATTCGATATTTCCGTTGCTGAAAATGCCGGTTTGAGAGATAGTTTGGTGCAAGAACTCATGGATTATGGTGCCAGTCTTCCTGCCGGGAAAACTTCTTCCATGAATAGCGATTGGTTAGCTGGCAATCCCATTGAATTAGATACTTTAGTGGGTGTAGTGGTTGAAATGGGTAAAAAACACCAAATACCTACGCCTGTTTATAGTAAAATCTATGATTTTCTGCAGACTACCCAAAGGAGCTAAGAGCTTTTCATTCCTTAATTTCGTAAGCACTGCCTTTTAAAACTTCCTTGGCTATTTCATGTAAATAAGCCTTGGCAGCCTCATATTCATTAGGAATAATGCCATCTAATACAGCATCTTTCAACTTAATTTTTAGTTCACCAACCAAAGCACAAGCAGGTAAATTAAAAGTATCCATAATTTCTTTACCATCTATAGGTGGTTGAAAATTACGTATCCTATCTTTTTCTTCTATTTCCTTGAGTTTCTCTCTGACTAATTGGAAGTTAGCTTTAAAACGTTTGACTTTCTCTTCATTTTTGGAAGTAATATCGGCTTCACAAAGCAACATCAAATCATCTATATCATCTCCTGCATCAAAGAGTAATCGGCGAATAGCAGAATCTGTTACACCCTCTTCCGTCAGCATCATGGGGCGCATATGCAGACTTACAATTTTTTGTACATAGCGCATCTTCTCATTCAGCGGCAGCTTCATCCTTTTAAAGATACCGGGAATCATTTTTTGACCTATAAAATCGTGGTTGTGGAAAGTCCAACCTAACTTATAATCAAACTGTTTGGAACGCGGTTTCCCAATATCATGCAAGAGCGTTGCCCAACGCAACCAAAGATTATCAGAAGTCTCGCTCAAGCTATCCAAAACCTCCAAAGTATGGTAGAAATTATCTTTATGGCTTATGCCTGATTGCGTTTCCACACCTTTTAGAGCTTCCAATTCAGGGAAGATAAGTGCCAATAAACCGGTCTTTTCTAAGAGAATAAAACCAACTGATGGTCGGCGTGAAAGTATGATTTTATTCAACTCATCCGCTATCCTTTCTTTAGAGATAATGCTTATTCTTTCTTTATTTCTGATGATGGCATCAAAGGTTTCCGTTTCCAAATAGAATCCCAATTGGGATGAAAATCTGATACCTCTCATCATACGCAAGGGGTCATCTGAAAAGGTTATATCCGGATCTAAAGGTGTACGAACAATGAAGTTTTTTAAATCCTCCACACCATTGAAAGGATCTAACAGTTCACCGTAAGACGCTTTGTTTAAACTTAAAGCTAAAGCATTGATAGTAAAATCGCGTCTATTTTGGTCATCTTCCAAAGTGCCATCTTCCACTATAGGCTTGCGTGAATCATAACGGTAGGATTCTTTACGAGCACCTACAAATTCAATTTCATAATCTTTATATTTGATATGAGCAGTACCGAAATTCTTAAAGATAGAGAGCTTAGCCGTTTTCCCGAGTTCAGCGGCTAATTTTCCGGCCATTTCTATACCACTTCCAACCACAACTACATCTATATCAGTTGAATGACGTTTAAGAAATAAGTCCCGTACATAGCCTCCAATGACATAACATGCTTTATCGTTTTCATCGGCAATACGCGAAATCGTATGGAATATTTTATTGTTTAAGTATGCTTTCATACAATATTATTTGAGTCTGCATTTTTACGAAATGCACACAGCAAAATTATCCAATAGTTTGGATAGCAGCATATAATTTATGTTATAAAATATGAACTATTTACCTTTTGCCTTAGCCAATTGATTGTTTAATTTAGTTATTTCGGCTTTTTGTTTGGCTAATTCTTTTTCCTGTTGCGTAATAGTTTGTACAAGAGCATTTAATTCCTCATCCTCAATGGAAGTAGGATATTGTGCACGGACTCTTTCTAAAAAGTCGGCAAGGATATTCATATAGTTCACGAAAGCTTCATAAGGCGACTCATAATGGGTTCCATAGGCTTCTTTAAAGCCCATATACCTGAAATAATCATTGGTTTGTAGCAATAGCCAATCATGCAATAAAGGTCTATCCTGACTTAGCCTTACACGTTCCCCAACACTATATAATTTGTTAAGCGCTTCGTGTTGCAAATCATTACCATTCCAAGCGGCCAAATCCTTTTCATGTCCCCACCAGCTGGTAGGATAAGGTGTATGCAATTCCCCTGCAACCTCCTTCTGCTTAGCTAAATCACTTGGCAGCGCAAATTCAATTTTTTGCTCCATAGCGTGATAAGGAATGGCTTTTAAAAAATCAAATATGCCAGTATCGGCGTGGTGATTATAACCTAACGCCTCATATCCCATCCAAATATTAAATATTTTTTCTTCAGCCGGCGTATTAGCAATCCAAGCTATATATTTTTCAGCGGTTAGCGGATAACCTTCCCAAGAAGGATTAGAAAACCTTAAGAAAATATCTTCAGATAATTTGCTATTTCTCACCAAAAGTTTCAACCTATTTTTATAAGCATGAGTATATAGATAATTGGGACTTTTCCAACCCATCACATGCTTGGCTTCTTCTATTAAGACAGTTTTAAAACCTGCTTCTAATATTTTCTCACCTATTTCATCGGAATAAATTAGCTCAGTATTTCTAAAAACAGTAGGTCTTTTACCAAACAAACTTTTGATTTTATCAGCGTGCATATTAGTTTGCTGTATAAATTCATCCGTATCAAAAACTGAAGCAAGCGAGTGGGCATAAGGTTCTGCAAGGAACTCAACACTACCTGTTTTCACTAATTCGCGGAAGCTGTCAATCACCTCTGGCGCATATAGTTCAAATTGCTCCAATGCCAATCCCGAAATTGAGAAAGCACATTTGAATTTTCCATTTGAGCTACGAATCATATCTGCAATAGTGTTATTTGCAGGCAGATAAGACTGTTCTGAAAGCAAACGAATTTGTTCTTCAGCGTGATAATCATCATAATAATAATGATCTTGACCTATTTCATAGAACCCGTACTTTTTCAACCTAATGGGTTGGTGTATTTGAAAATAAAAGCTAATTTTCTTCATATTCAGCTATATTAAACGTATTATTTCAATGATTAAATTATTTTACTAAGTTATTATAAATATTTCTGACTTTCAATCCTGCATCAAACCATTTGATATTATTGACTTCCTCAATACCTGATTTCCGCATGGATTCGTACATAGCAGGGTATTTTACTATGCCATAAATAGCATCTGCCATCGCATCTATATCCCAATAATCGGTCTTGATGGTATGTGTAAGTATCTCTGCACAACCCGATTGTTTGGAAATGATGCTGGGCGTACCAACCTGCATAGCCTCCAAAGGAGAAATTCCGAAAGGCTCAGAAACAGAGGGCATGATGTACACATCACTTTCAGCCAACATTTCATATACTTGTCTGCCTTTCAAAAATCCCGGAAAATGGAATCTGTCGGCTATACCTCTTTGTGCCGCTAAATGTATCATATCATTCATCATATCACCACTGCCGGCCATCACAAAGCGGACATTATCCGTGTTTTGCAACACCCTGTAAGCAGCTTCTACAAAGTATTCCGGACCTTTCTGCATGGTGATACGACCTAAGAAAGTAACAATTTTATCCTTTCTTTCAGATTTTGTATAAGAATCGGCATCTGCCAATGGCTCCACTGCATTATGTACAGTAGTGACCTTATTCGGATCTTGATGGTATTTCTCAATAACAGTTTGACGCGTGAGATTACTTACCGTAATGATATGGTCTGCCGCATCTAAACCTCTTTTCTCGATGGCATACACTGTTGGATTTACCTTACCACGACTTCTATCAAAATCGGTAGCATGCACGTGTACTACTAAGGGTTTACCGCTGATATGTTTTGCAAATATCCCAGCAGGGTAGGTCAGCCAATCATGTGAATGGATGATATCAAACTCTAATTGATGGGCTAAAACACTGACTACCGCTTCATAGTTGGAAATTTCTTCCATCAGATTGTCGGGATATTTTCCGGAAAAATCTATACAGCCTATGTCATTGGTAAAGATACGCGTAAAATCATATTTAATACCGTTACGTAACCAGAAATACTCATCGGGATGCATGAAATCGCCCAAACGATAAGCAACATGTTCACGACTATTTTCTTTCCAGACCACAGGTATATGGTTAGCTCCAATTATTTTCATAAAACTCTGATCCTCATCACCATGAGGTCTTGGCATCAAGAAAGTAAGGTCTAAATCACCTTGTTCGGCCATGCCTTTAGTCAAGCCATAACTTGCTGTCCCTAAGCCTCCTAATATATGGGGAGGAAACTCCCAACCAAACATCAATACCTTCATATCTATTTATTTTCGTTTTTGCTCATCATTTCCAACACTCTTAAAATCTCTGAAACGCTCATGGCGAATGACATACCGCCATGTCCTTTATATGGAGGATTACCATCGAACAGTTCCGGAATTGTACCTACACATAATTCGGATAATTCTGCTTCATAACCTATCAACATCCTTTCTATAAAGGATTGAGCACTGTTTTTATAAACACGTAAATAGGCTGTGGCAAACACACCAAAAAATAGTGGCCATACCGGTCCGTTATGGTAGTTTCTATTTCTTTCCAACATTCCACCTATGTATATGGGTCTGTAAAAACCACTTTTCGGACTTAAAGTCCTAAGCCCCTTAGGTGTTAATAATTCACGTGTACAAATATCCAATACAGCTTTTTGTTGTGCTTTATCCAAAGGAGAAAACGGTAATCCAATAGCAAACAGCATATTAGGTCTTACTTCTTGGTCATTATGATTTTCAGTTACATAATCATAAAGATAAGTACCATTCCAAAAGGTTTTCACGAAAGATTCACGAGAAATTTCAGCTTGATAATCCGTTAAATCTGCTAAGTGAGTTTTACCTACAGTTCGTTTCAGCATAGAAGAAAACTTCAAGGCATTATACCAAAGTGCATTAATTTCAACCACATAGCCGGTACGGGGTGTGATAGGTAAGTTATCTTCGGTAGCATTCATCCAAGTCATGGGTTTTTCGGTACCATTCACATACAGCAAATTATTATTATGCAAGAAAATATTAGGATGATTTTGTTGTCTAATAAATGCGATGATTTCTGTCACTATCTCATCAAACCTTTCAGCTGCCATTTCTATGGAAGTATGATCTGCATAGCGTTGTACAGCTGCGATAAACCACAATAAGGCATCCGGTTGATCGATTTCCTCCAAGCCGATTGTATCAGTTTCACCCCTTAAAAACATCCGAATTTCTTCGATGGATGTTTTCATAATCGCATCAAAATAATCCATGCGATTGATGGTTAAAGTACATCCCGGAAGGGAGAAGAATTGATCTCTTGCACGAGCACCAAACCATGGATAGCCCGCTAATAGATAGGTTTTATCGCCTATACGTTTGTAAAATTGCTCAGCTGAATTTTTCAAAGTAGAGAACATATCTGTCCTTTCGTGACGGCGTTCCAATTCCGCATCCCAAAGTTTTTTCAAACTTCTTGGAGATATTTCGGAAATACCTGCTGAAACTATAAGAGATTCGCCTTTTTTGATAGACAGTTCAAAATATCCGGGCACCATCAGGTCTTCTTTATATGCAAAACCACGTTCCTGCTCCTTATAATACTCAATATTTTTGTACCAAGTAGGATGATGATGATAGCTGTTCTTTTTGGAAAACTGCATATATAAATGTGGGTATGGCTCATACAAACGCATGCTTATACCGTTATTCACCTCATTATAAGAAGTATCAGCCTGACTGTTTTCTTGCGTTAATTGATTGACATTTCTGAATGCCAAATAAGGTTTAAACCTAAGCAGGGTAGGAGAGTGCGCTTCCAATAAAGTATATTTAAAGATCACGCGTGGTTCATTGGAAACCAACATTCTCTCTTTAGAAAGGACCACACCACCTACGCGATATACAGT